>NZ_JAMYQF010000036.1:0-70128 GCF_040320745.1 Mesorhizobium sp. M0621
GGTCTCCGCTGAAAACGTGAAGCCAACGCAGGAACCGGCGTACCCCGTCTATCCCCAGTCGGCGCCGGCCTTTGCGCCTCGGCAGCAGGTCGCGGGGGGGGGGCCCCCCCCCCCCCCCCCCGGCGACTTCAAACGGACCTTGTTTCAGGGCTTGATACGACTATGGACGCGACAGCCCAACACAGCGCGGCAACGGAGCGGCCTCCGGCCTTGGCTCCACGTCTGACGCTGTCCGGCATTTCCAAGAGCTTTCCCGGCGTGCGCGCGCTGCACAATGTCAGCCTGTCGCTCTATCCGGGCCAGGTGACGGCATTGATCGGCGAAAACGGCGCCGGCAAGTCGACCCTGGTCAAGATCATGACCGGCATCTACCAGCCCGACACGGGCACAATCAGCATCGACGGCGAGGCCGTCACCCTGCCCAGCGCGCATGCCGCCTTCGGCTATGGCGTCACCGCCATCCACCAGGAAACCGTGCTGTTCGACGATTTGACGGTTGCTGAAAACATCTTTCTCGGCCACGCGCCACGTACGCGTTTCGGCACCATCGACTGGCGCACGATGCGCAAGAATGCCCGCGAAGTGCTCGACATCATGCATGCCGCCCATATCGACGCCGACGCGCGATTGAAGGATCTCGGCATCGCCAACAAGCATCTGGTCGCCGTGGCGCGTGCCATGTCGATCGATGCGCAGATCGTCATCATGGACGAGCCGACCGCCGCCCTTTCGATGAAGGAGATCGAGGAGCTTTTCCTGCTGATCGAATTCCTCAAAAGCGAAGGCAAGGCGATCCTGTTCATCAGCCACAAGTTCGACGAGATCTACCGCATCGCCGACCGCTACACGGTGTTCCGCGACGGCGAGATGGTCGGTGAAGGTCTCATCAAGGACGCCGGTCAGAGCCAGATCGTGCGCATGATGGTCGGCCGCGCGGTCGACCACATCTTTCCGCAGCGCAAGGCCGAGATCGGCGCGCCGGTGCTGTCCGTCTCCGGCCTGTCGCATCCGACCGAGTTCAACGACATCGGCTTCGAGCTGCACAAGGGAGAGATCCTCGGCTTCTACGGCCTTGTCGGCGCCGGGCGCAGCGAGGTGATGCAGGCGATATCGGGCATCACCCGCACGTCGGGCGGCACGATCACGCTGGAAGGCAAGGTGATCGCGCCGAGATCGGCGGCGGATTCGATCGATGCCGGCATCGTCTACGTGCCCGAGGAACGCGGCAAGCAAGGCGTAGTGATCGGCCTGCCGATCTTCCAGAACATCTCGCTGCCTTCGCTCAAGCGCACCTCAAGATCCGGCCTGCTGCGGCTGGCGGAGGAGTTTTCGCTCGCCCGCTCCTACACCGAGCGGCTCGACCTGCGCGCCTCCTCGCTCAGCCAGGATGTCGGTACGTTATCGGGCGGCAACCAGCAGAAGATCGTCATCGCCAAATGGCTGGCGACCGCGCCCAAGGTGATCATCCTTGACGAGCCAACCAAGGGCATCGACATCGGCTCCAAGGCCGCCGTGCACGGCTTCATGGCCGAACTGGTGGAGCAGGGCCTGTCGGTGATCATGGTATCGTCGGAACTGCCGGAAATCCTCGGCATGTCCGATCGCGTCGTCGTCATGCGGGAAGGTCTCGTCGCTGCGGTCTACGACAACAAGGGGCTGGACGCCGAGACGCTGGTCAGGACGGCAGCAGGGATCGCGGCATGAAGGCCTTTTTCAAATACCGTGAAATCTGGCTGCTCACGGCCATCGTCGTGCTGATCGGGCTGATATCGACGCGCTTCCCGGCCTTTGCCGACCCCGGCAATTTGCGCCAGGTGTTCAACGACACCTCGATCCTGATGATCTTGGCGCTGGGCCAGATGGTTGTCATCCTGACCCGGTCGATCGATCTGTCGATGGCGTCCAACCTCTGCTTCACCGGCATGGTGGTGGCGATGCTGAACGCCGCGCATCCGGCAATCCCGATCCCGCTGCTGATCGTTATCGCGCTGCTGGTCGGCCTGGTGCTCGGCGCCATCAACGGCCTTTTGGTCTGGCGGCTGAACATCCCCTCGATCGTGGTGACGTTGGGCACGCTGACTATCTATCGCGGCGCCACCTTCGTCCTGTCCGGCGGCGCCTGGGTCAATGCCGACAAGATGAGCCCGGACTTCATCGGCTTCCAGCGGGCGGCCTTCCTCGGCATTCCGGTGCTGTCCTGGATCGCCATCCTGGTCATCGCGCTTTTTTTCGTCCTGATGACGCGCACCGCGCTCGGCCGCTCGATCTATGCCATCGGCGTCAACCCGACGGCTTCCGTCTATGCCGGCATCGATGTCGGCCGGACGAAGTTCATCGTCTTCTGCATCTCCGGCATGATCGGCGGGCTTTCCGGCTACCTCTGGATCTCGCGCTATGTGATTGCCTCGGTCGAGGTCGCCAACGGCTATGAGCTCAACATCATCGCCGCCTGCGTCATCGGCGGCATCTCGATCGCCGGCGGCATCGGCTCGGTCGGCGGCGCGGTGCTCGGCGCGCTGTTCCTCGGCATCATCTCCAACGCACTGCCGGTGATCAACATCTCGCCCTTCTGGCAGATGGCGATTTCTGGCAGCGCCATCATCCTGGCCGTCGTGCTCAACGCGCGCAGCGAACGCCGGCAGGGCCGCATCATCCTGAGAAAGATGGAGGCGGTGACATGACCGACATCCCTGCCCCGCGCCACATCCCCGACCGGCTCGACAAGCCGTTGCGTTCGGCGATCTTTTCCTGGGAAGCGCTGCTGGTCGTGGTGGCGGTGGCGATCTTCGCCATCAACAGCTTCGCCTCGCCCTATTTCCTCGACCCGTACTCGCTGTCCGATCTCACCTTCAATTTCACCGAGAAAGGCCTGATCGCCTTCGCCATGGCGCTGCTGATCATTTCAGGCGAGATCGACCTGTCGGTGGCGGCCATCATCGCGCTGGCGTCGACCATGATGGGCATGGCGGTGCAGGCCGGCGCCGGCACGCCCGTGCTGGTGCTGATCGGCGTCGTCGTCGGGCTCGGCTGCGGCGCTTTCAACGGTCTGCTGGTGACAAGGCTCGGCCTGCCCTCCATCGTCGTCACCATCGGCACGATGAGCCTGTTTCGCGGCATCGCCTTCATCATCCTCGGCGACCAAGCCTACAAGGGCTATCCCGAAAGCTTCGCCTTCTTCGGCCAAGGCTATGTCTGGTGGGTGGTGTCGTTCGAACTTGTGCTCTTCCTCATCGCGGCCGTCGCTTACTGGTTCCTGCTGCACCGCACGAGTTTCGGCCGCCGCGTCTTTGCCATCGGCAACAATCCGGTCGCAGCACAATTTTCCGGTGTGCGCGTCGGCCGCACCAAGTTCATCCTGTTCTGCCTGACCGGCCTGATGTCGGGCATCGCCTCGGTGCTGATCACCTCACGGCTCGGTTCGACCCGGCCGTCGATCGCACAGGGCTATGAGTTGGAAGTCATCACCATGGTGGTGCTCGGCGGCGTCAGCATCCTCGGCGGTGCCGGCAGCATCGTGGGCGTCGTGCTCGCCGCTTTCATCATGGGGCTGGTGACCTTCGGGCTCGGCCTGCTCAACGTGCCCGGCATCGTCATGTCGATCTTCATCGGCATGCTGCTGATCATCGTCATCGCGCTGCCGATCGTCTGGCGGCGGCTGCGTGGTAGCAGCTGATGTCGCAGAAATATGCGTTCAAGATGAAGCTGAAGCCCGGCATGAAGGCCGAGTACAAGAAGCGCCACGACGAGATCTGGCCGTCGCTGGTCGCACTGCTGAAGCAGGCCGGCGTCTCCGATTATTCCATCCATCTCGACGAAGAGACCAGCATTCTGTTCGGGGTGCTGTGGCGGCGAGACGACCACGGCATGGACGACCTGCCGAAGCATCCGGAGATGCAGCGCTGGTGGGCCCACATGGCCGACATCATGGAGACGAAGCCGGACAACGAACCGGTGGCCGTGCCGCTGGAAACCGTGTTCCATATGGCATGAGTGCGATGCGCCACATCGCCGTCATCGACATCGGCAAGACCAACGCCAAGGTGGCACTGGTCGACCTCGCGACATTGAGCGAGGTGGCGTTGCGCCGCATGGCGAATGCGCCGGTGCGGCAGGCGCCCTACCCGCACCACGATGTCGAGACCTTGTGGACATTCATCCTCGAAAGCCTTGCCAGCCTCCACCGCGAACAGCGCATCGACGCCATTTCGATTACGACCCATGGCGCGACGGGCGCGCTGGTCGACGCCGCGGGCGAACTGGTGCTGCCGGTGCTCGACTATGAGTTCGACGGCCCACACAGGCTGGCGGCGGACTATGACGCGATCCGCCCACCTTTCGCCGAGACCGGCACGCCGCGCCTGCCGCTCGGGCTCAATCTGGGCGCGCAATTCTTCTGGCAGCAGAAAAGCTTCCCGGCGGAATTCGCCAAGGCCGCCGCGATGCTGATGTATCCGCAATATTGGGCCTTGCGCCTGACCGGTGTCGCTGCCAACGAAGTTACCTCACTCGGCTGCCACACCGATCTGTGGAACCCGTGGACGGCGAATTTTTCATCATTGGTCGACAGGCTGGACTGGCGCGGGCTGATGGCGCCGGTGAGGCCAGCCAGGGATCGCCTCGGCCCGATCCTGCCGGCGCTTGCCGCGCGAACCGGCCTTGACCGGCAAACGCCGGTCTTCTGCGGCCTGCATGACTCCAACGCCTCGCTGCTGCCGCATCTTCTCTCCGACAAACCGCCTTTCTCCGTCGTCTCGACCGGCACCTGGGTGGTGTCGATGGCGGTCGGCGGCAAACAGATTGCGCTGGATGCGGCGCGCGACACGCTGGTCAATGTCAACGCACTCGGCAATCCCGTTCCCTCGGCGCGCTTCATGGGCGGGCGCGAATTTTCCGTGCTGACGAAGGGCCAGCCCGAGCAGTGGAGCGAAGATGATGTCGGCGCCGTGCTGGCGCGAAAGGTGCTGTTGCTGCCATCGACCCAGCAAGGGTCGGGGCCGTTCCCGCATCAGACCGCGATATGGCTCAACGCCGACGGGATGAACAGCGGCCAGCGCTTTGCCGCCATCTCGTTCTACCTGGCGTTGATGACGGCGACCTGTTTCGACCTGATCGGCGCCGACGGCCCGACCACTGTCGAAGGTCCCTTTGCCCGCAACCGGCTCTTTGTCGGCATGCTGGCAGCCGGCACGGCACGCTCCGTCGTTGCGTCCGAGGCCGCCACCGGCACCAGCATCGGCGCCGCGTTGCTGGCAACCGATCAATTGATGGCGCAGGGCAAAGGCGAAAGAATGGAGCCGCCTACCGACCCGGTCTGGTCCGACTACGTCAGTGCCTGGCGCGCCGCGGTCGTAGCGCGGAGCTGACTACAAGATCCGCTTGCCGAAGGCCGACATGACGAAGTTGACGACGTCGGTGCCGATCCGGGGCTCCAGATCCGCGGTCAGGCCCGAAACATCCATCGACAGCAGTCCGCCGGAGAGCGCGATCGCCTCCATCGCCTGATGGGTCTCGCGCACAGTCAGCCCGCCGGAGCCCGCCGCCCAGCCGGCGAATTCGGTCACTGTGGGCGAGTAGCTGACGTGAAAACCTTGCGTGCCTGATGTAGCGATGCGGATCGCCTCATGCATCAGGTCGCGCATGCCCATGGCGTCGATATCGGTCATGGTGAAGGCCGACACGCGCGAATCCTTCAGCACCCTCGCTTCAGCCGGATCGGCATGGCGCAGGCCGACGATGACGACATTCTCCGGCGACAGCTGCGGCTGCAACGCGCCTGCCTTGTGGTCGAGGCAAAGCGCACGCGCCAGCACCGAGCCTTCCGGCAGGTCGATGCCGTCCTCGTCCTCGGGCATCAGGGCGGCGATGGAATCGATCCAGATCAGGCCGAAGGAATGCGTCGCGCGCGCCGTCGCGGTCAGCGCTTTGTGGGCGATGCGACGGTCGGCGCCGGCCGTCAGCCGGATCAGCCCCGACGGCGGCCGCTCGATATCGGCGAGTTCCACGACGTCGAAATTCATCGCCTCCAGCCGCGCGCCGGTGCCTTCCCGAGCCAGGATGCCGGCAGCCCCCTGCTCGGCCGTGATCTGAACCATCTTGCGGCCAGAAAAGTCCTCGACGTCATGCATCGGAGCCTTCTCGACATATTCCGAAGTCATCGCCAGCAGCATGGCGCCATAGCTCATGCGGAAGGCGACGCGGTCTCCGACGGTCGCCGGCGGATCGGCATCGGCAACATCCAGCAACAGATGGTCGCTGGAGGCGCCGAGCACCCGTATCCCCTTGGCGATCGGCGTCAACCCCTCGACCAGCACATCCTCGCGGCCGATATTGGCAATGGCGCGCAGCCTGTCGCCCTCGTCGGGGAAGACCGGCTGGTTGCCGAAGGCGTCATAGCCGGATTGACCAATCGGCCGTGACGGCTTGAGCTTGACCTCGATGATGTCGCTGGTCAGGCGGCAGGCATCGGGTTCGAGCTCGGCCCACGGCGTGTCGCGAAAAGTCTCGACGCCGCCTTGCAGGATCGCCTCGCCGACACGCAGATTGTTGATGCCGGCCGGCAGTCTGCCTTCGAGCAGCAGCGGCAGCGACGACGAGGCGCCGCCGGAGATCCAGTCGAGGCTTTTGCCGGACAGGCGCTCGGTCTTGTAGGCATGGGCGACGAGCTGGCCGAGGTTTTCCGGCGTCGGCATGATGGCGCCGAAACAGCCGAGATTGGTGCCGATGCCGGCGATGCGCACGCCTTTGTATTGCAGGATCTGCTCGACCGTCGGGACCAGGTCATTCGGCCAGATGCCTTCGCGGAGATCGCCGAGATCGATCATCAGCATGATGTCGTGGACGCGGCCCATCCGTTCGGCGATGCGCGAAATCTCGCGGATGGTGGAGAGTTCCGACTGCAGGCTGATGTCGACGGTGCGCACCACCTCCTCGACACGCGCCATCGGCGGACTGCGCAACAGCATGATCGGTGCGTTGATGCCGCTGTCGCGCAGCCGGCGGATGTTTTCGAACCGCGATTCGGCGATGCCGGCAACGCCGCCGCGCAGCATGGCGCGCGCCACCTGCGGCATGCCGCAAGTGCCCTTGGTGACGCCGAACACCTTGATGCCCGATAGCGCGCAACGCTCGACGATGGTGCGCGCATTACGCTCGATGCGGCCGAGGTCGATGGCGACTTGCGGTCCCGACATCCTAGCCTCCGTAGACCAGCCCTTGCGGGTCGATCTCCGGCTTGCGGCCGGCAACAATATCGGCAAGGAATTTTCCCGAGCCGCAGGCCATGGTCCAGCCGACGTGGCCGTGGCCTGTGTCGAGATAGAGGTTCTCATAGCGCGCCTGGCCGATGACCGGCACCGAGTTCGGCATCATCGGCCGCAGGCCGGCCCACAGCTCGGCCTTTTTCTCGTCGAAAGCACCGGGGAACAGGTCCTTGCCGGTCCTGAACATGGCGGCAAAGTCGCTCGGCTTGTGGGTGCGGTCGAAGCCGGTGAATTCGGCTGTCGAAGCGAGCCGCAGCCGGTTGCCAAGCCTGGAATAGGCGATCAACTGGTCCTCGTCGGCGCCGCCCATCGTCGGACCCTTGCTTTCGTCTTCCAGCGGGATGGTCGCGGTATAACCCTTCACCGGATAGACAGGCAGGTCGATGCTATAGCGGCGGCCGAGCAGGCCGCTTTCCGGCCCCATCGAGACGACCACGGCATCACCCGAAACCGGTCCGGCGGAGGTCATCACCGCGCGCACCCGGTCGCCCTCGATATCGAGGCCCTCGACCGTCGTTCCATAGAGAAATCTTACGCCAAGCTTTTCGGCTGAATGAGCGGCGAGTTTTTCGACGAACTGTCGGGAATCGCCGGTCTGGTCGATCGGCGAATAGACGCCGCCGGCGATCTTCTCCTTCACACCGGCAAGACCCGGTTCAAGTTCGACCAGCCGTTCGCGGCCGACGATCTCGATCGGCAGGCCGTGCTCGGCCAGATAGCGATAATTGTCGGTGCCGGTGTCGAGACTGTGCTGCGAGCGGAAGAAATAGAGGATGCCCTTCTTGCGCTCGTCATAGCGAACGCCGGTCTCGGCGGAGATGGCGTTGATGCAGTCGCGGGAATAGAGCGCCAGGCGCAGCTTGACCCGGCTGTTGGCGCGCAGGCGCTCTTTCGTGCATTGGCGCAGGAAGCGCAGGCTCCAGGCGAGGAAGTAGGGATCGAAGCGCAGCCGGACCTTGATGCCGAGATCATGGTTGTAGAGCGCACGCAGGAATGTCTTCAGGGCCGCCGGCGAAGCCCAGGCGGTGGCATCCCCCGGCGACACCAGACCGGCGTTCGACTGGCTGGTGCCGCGCGCCGGCGCCGCATGGCGCTCGATCACGGTGACCTCGTGGCCGTCGCTCGCCAAATAATAGGCGGCGGCCGTACCGACGACACCGGCCCCGAGCACCGTTATTTTCATGCCATCCCCCAAAAGCTCCTCGCGGCGCAGCGCCTCCACGTCGTGCCGCGAATGCCTTCAATAGCGCTTCGCCGCGTCCCTTGCGAGCCCTTGGGAGAGCCCGGCTCAGCCCCGCGCGGAGTTCTTGCCGGTCAGGATGCGCTCCCAGGCGAGCGCGTCGGCAACGATCTGGTCGAGGTCGTCGCGTTGCGGGGTCCAGCCGAGTTCGGCGCGGGCGAGATCCGAATTGGCAACCACCGCCGCAGCGTCGCCGGGACGGCGGTCGCCCATCTTCACCTCGAAATCATGGCCAAAGGCGCGCCGCACGCTGTCTATGACCTCGAGCACCGAGTAACCATGACTGTAGCCGCAATTGGCGACGAGGCTTTGTCCCCCGGCGCGTAGCCGCTGCAGGGCCAGGCGATGCGCCGCCGCCAGATCGCTGACATGGATATAGTCGCGCATGCAGGTGCCGTCCGGCGTCGGATAATCGGTGCCGAACACCTGCATGAACAGCCGCTTCCCGAGCGCCGTCTCGCAGGCGACCTTGATCAGATGGGTGGCGCCCGGCGTCGACTGGCCGGTGCGGCCCTTCGGGTCGGCGCCGGCGACGTTGAAATAGCGCAGCGCGGTATAGCGCAGGCCGTGCGCGATCGCTGCATCGCGCAGCATCCATTCGCTCATCAGCTTGGACAGGCCATAGGGCGATTCCGGCGCCAGGCGGGCATCCTCGCGCACTGGCTCCAGTCCGGCGCCGCCATAGACGGCCGCGGTCGAGGAAAAGATGAAATTGGGCACGCCTTCGCGCACCGCGGTCTCAATCAGCGTGCGCGTCTTGCTGGTGTTATTCTCGTAGTAGGCAAGCGGGTCGGCGACCGATTCCGGGACCACGATCGAACCGGCGAAATGGATGATCGCGTCGACCTTGTTGTCCCTGATGATCGAGCCGACCAGCTCCCTGTCGGCGACATCGCCAACCACCAGCTTCGCCTCCGGCGCCACCGCCCATTCGAAGCCGGTCGAAAGACGGTCGAGAACGACCACGCTCTCGCCGGCATCCAGCAGCTCCCAGACCATATGGCTGCCGATATAGCCGGCGCCGCCTGTTACCAAAACTGTCATCCGCGACCTCGCATCTCAAGATTTATCGGAAACTGTCTCAACCCCGCTCTACTGGAAAGCCTGCCTGATGGCCATTAGAACTCGTGGTAACCGATATTGTCGGCATGTGGCATCGTCCTGAAACAAAAATTGATCCACATCAACGGAATAGGCCACGATCCGTGGTCGTTAGGAACAGGTCCGGGGCGTGGCATTTTGACCAAAAAGGCCCGGTGGACGACCAATAGGGCAATGATTATGATCCCGCGCAAAATTGGGAAGTCGACATGAACTATCAGCGGTTTTTCGAGGAAGCGATCGACCAGCTCCATGCAGAGCGTCGCTATCGCGTCTTCGCCGACCTCGAGCGCATCGCGGGCAAGTTTCCGCGCGCCATCTGGCGTTCCAACGGCCGTGCCGAGGAAATCACCGTCTGGTGCTCCAATGACTATCTCGGCATGGGCCAGCATCCCGACGTCATCGCCGCTTTCCAGAATGCGGCCGGCAAAATGGGGTCGGGCGCCGGCGGCACCCGCAATATTTCCGGCACCAGCAATCCGCTGGTAGAGCTCGAGCTGGAGCTTGCCGACCTGCACGACAAGGAAGCCGCACTCGTCTTCACCTCCGGCTTCGTCTCCAACGAAGCCTCGATTTCGACCATCGCGCGGCTTTTGCCCAATTGCCTGATCATCTCGGACGAGTTGAACCACGCCTCGATGATCGAAGGCGTGCGGCGCTCCGGTGCCGAGAAGAAGATTTTCCGTCACAATGACGTCGCGCATCTGGAAAGCCTGCTGCAGGCGGCGGGCCGCGAACGCGCCAAGCTGATCGTCTTCGAAAGCGTCTATTCGATGGATGGCGACATTGCGCCGATCAAGCAGATCGTCGAACTCGCCGAGCGCTACAACGCCATGACCTATATCGACGAGGTCCATGCCGTCGGGATGTACGGACCGCGTGGCGGCGGCATCACCGAACGCGAGGGCCTGGCCGACCGCATCGACATCATCGAAGGCACGCTCGCCAAGGCATTCGGCACGCTGGGTGGCTACATCACCGGCACAAGTGCTGTCATCGACGCCGTGCGCTCGTATGCGCCGGGCTTCATCTTCACCACGGCGCTGCCGCCGGCAATCGCGGCTGCCGCGACCACGTCGATCCGCCATCTCAAGCGCTCGCAGGCCGAGCGCGACGCCCAGCAACAGCAGGCGACGCGAACCAAGCAGATTCTCTCAGCGGCCGGCCTGCCGGTGATGGAATCGCCGACCCATATTGTGCCGGTGCTGGTCGGCGATCCGGAAGCTTGCAAGATGGCCAGCGACCGGCTGCTCGGCGTGCACGGCATCTACATCCAGCCCATCAACTACCCGACCGTGCCGCGCGGCACCGAACGGCTGCGCATCACGCCGACGCCGTTCCACTCCGATGCACTGATCGCCGAACTGCAGGACGCGCTGGTCGAGACCTGGGATGCACTCGGCATTCCCTACGGCTCCGCCGGTCGGCCATCTGTGGCCAAGAGCGACCGGATTATTCCGTTGCTGGTGCCGAAATCAGGCGGCTGAAGCCCGTTTTAAACTCTCCTGACGCGGGTTTCTGCGTCAGCGACTCAAACAGTCTTCATCCAATTCGCCAGACGATGCGCCGCTTCCTCGATCTGGTCGAGGCGGCGGTGGAAGCACAGCCTGAGGAAGGCTTCGCCGCCGGGGCCGAAAGCCGTGCCGGGAGCCAGGCCGACATTGGCTTTGTCGACGATGTCGAAGGCAGCCGCGCGCGAATCTGTGATGCCGTCAACCGTGAAGAAAAGATAGAACGCACCTTGCGGCACGGTGAACCGGGCACGGCCGGCGGCGCCGAGAATGCCGCAGACCAGATCGCGCGCCTTGCGCGCCCGCTCTACCTGTTCGGCAACGAAGGCATCGCCTTCGTCAAGGGCCGCAACCGCGCCGCGCTGCATGAACTGGGCAACGCCGGAATTCGAATACTGGATCAGGTTCTCGAACACCTGCTGCAGGGACGGATGTGTCTTGATCCAGCCGACGCGCCAGCCGGTCATCGCCCAGTTCTTGGAGAAACTGTTGACGAACAGGATGCGGTCTTCCGCCGTGGCGATATCGAGGAGGGACGGCGCACGGCCATGGCTGTAGTGGAACAGTGAATAAATCTCGTCGGCGATGATCCAGAGGTTTTTCGCGCGCGCCAGATCGAGGATCGCCCGCAAGGTCTCGTGATCGGCGGTCCAGCCGGTCGGGTTAGACGGCGTGTTGATGAACAGCGCCTTGGTGCGAGGCGTAATCGCCGCCGCGATCTTCTCGACGTCGCAGGACCAGCCATTGCCGGAATGGTCGAGCGTGACCGTCACCGGAACGGCTCCCGATATCCCTGCTGCAGCGTCGAAATTCGGCCAGGCCGGCGACAGATAGATGACCTCGTCGCCGGCACCGGCGAGCGCGTCGAGCGCCAGCTGGATGGCATGCATGCCGGACCCGGTGACGATGAATTGCTCCTCGGGGAAGGTCTTGCCGAAATGCCTGGCATAGTAGCGGGAAAGCGCCTGCCTGAGATCGGGGATGCCTCTCTGCCAGGTATAGAATGTCTCGCCGCCGGCCAGCGCCTTCGACGCGGCATCGGTGATGAAGGCCGGCGTCGGCAGGTCGCCCTCGCCGGCCCAGAGCGGGATCATGCCCTCGCGCAGGCGGCCGTAATTGACGACGGCGACAATGCCGCTTTCGGGCGCGGCGCGGGCCTCAGTGCGCAAGCTGTCGATCAGGGTCATGGGCGGGTCCGTTCCAATCTCGGGCGTTGATCAGCGCTCCTTACCAGATGCGAAAACAGAAAACCCCGGCCGCGAACGACCGGGGTTTTGGTCCAGCAAGGCTTTGCCGAATTATCTCTTGGCGAGCAGGTCGCGAATTTCGGTGAGCAGCGCGACATCGGCCGGCGGCGGAGCGGCTGGTGCAGCCGGCTTCTCGCGCTCAAGCCGCTTGCGCATGTTGTTCACCGCCTTGACCATCAGGAAGATGATGAAAGCGAGAATAAGGAAGTTCAGCGCCACGGTGATGAAGCTGCCATACGCGAAAACCGCGCCTTGCTTTTTGGCGTCCGCCAGCGACGTGGCGTTGACGGCCGAGGAGAGCCCCAGGAAATAGTTGTTGAAGTCCAGGCCGCCGAAAATCGCGCCGACGATCGGCATAATGATGTCGTTGACAAGGGAATCGACGATCTTGCCGAAGGCCGCGCCGATGATGACGCCGACCGCAAGGTCCATCACATTGCCCTTGGAAATGAATTCCTGGAATTCTTTCAGCATTCGACCCTCCTTGTCATGACCGGTCGCACTGCCGTTTCCGTCCCTGCGGGCATCGACCTAAGGGCAACATAACAAAAACCTCCGGTTGCAACATCGGCAAAAAGGGGAAAACAACTGCTTTCTCTGTGGGCACCCCTGGTTCTGCTTATCTGAATGTCGCGGCCGCGATCATGCTTCCAAAGCCGCGATGGACTCGGACGCGAAGCTGTGATTGCGTCCGGGCAAGCCGGATAAAAGACGGCATAGGAGGAAATTCCAAGCGTGCAGGGCTTGTTCATCGTCATCATCGCGATCGCCTATGTGACGCTGCTGTTCGCCATCGCCAGCCTGGGCGACCGCCGTTCGGCCATTTCCGAGCCAAGCCGGGCCCGGCCCTTCATCTACGCACTCAGCCTCGCCATCTACTGCACGTCCTGGACGTTTTTCGGCTCGGTCGGCCTCTCCTCCGAACGCGGCCTCGAATTCCTCGGCATCTATACCGGCCCGGTGCTGGTGTTCGTGTTCGGCTTTCCGCTGCTCAACCGCATCGTGCGGCTGGCCAAGACCGAGAAGATCACCTCGATCGCCGACTTCCTCGGCGCACGCTACGGCAAGAGTTTTACTGTCGCTGCAATCGCCACGCTGATCGCCACCATCGGCGCCGTGCCTTATATCGCGCTGCAGTTGAAGGCGATCTCCGGTTCGGTCAGCCTGATGGTCGAGCACTATACGGGATCGCCGCCCTCCTTCGATCCCTTCGTCAGCGACATCTCGCTGGTCGTCGCCATGCTGCTGGCGCTGTTTGCGGTTCTGTTCGGCACACGCCACGCCGACGCCACCGAACACCAGGACGGGCTGGTGCTGGCGGTGGCGGTCGAAACCGTGGTCAAGCTTGCCGCCTTCCTGGCGATCGGCCTGATGGTCACCTTCCTGATCTTCGGCGGCCCGGGCGACATGGTCGACAAGCTCGCCCAGAATGCACAGGTTCGGCAGGCGATGAGCTACAACACCTCGCTCGCCACCTGGCTGGTGCTGACTTGCCTGAGCGGCTTTGCCATCATCATGCTGCCGCGACAGTTCTACGTCACCATCGTCGAGAACCGCGGCGAGGCCGAGTTGCGCACCGCGACATGGGTGTTTCCGCTCTACCTCGTGGCGATCAATCTGTTCGTGCTGCCGATCGCCTTTGCCGGCCTGTCGCTGGTCGGCACCGGAACCAGCAGCGATCTCTATGTGCTGTCGCTGCCTCTGTTCAGCGGCCATGACGTGCTGGCGATGGCGGCTTTTATCGGCGGGCTGTCGGCGGCGACCGCGATGGTGATCGTCGAGAGCGTGGCGCTGTCGATCATGATCTCCAACGACCTCGTCATTCCGCTGTTCGTGCGCCGGTTGCTAAAGACTTCGACCTCAGAGAACGAAGACTGGTCGACGCTCATCCTCAATGTGCGGCGCGGGGCGATCTTCATCCTGCTGTTCATCGCCTTCCTCTACTATCGCGAAAGCACCAACAGCGCGCGCCTGTCGTCGATCGGCCTGATGTCGTTCGCGGCCATCGCCCAGTTCGCACCCGCCCTGATCGGCGGGCTGATCTGGCGCGGTGCGAACGGCCGGGGGGCAGCACTTGGCATGGTCGCCGGCATCCTCATCTGGGGCTACACGCTGCTATTTCCGTCGCTTGTCGCACCCGATACCGGCATCATCGTGCACGGGCTGTTCGGCTTCGAGGCGTTGCGGCCGCAGGCGCTGTTCGGCACCGTCGCCGAACCGCTGAACCATGGCGTGTTGTGGAGCCTGTCGATCAACGCGGTGTTCTTCGTGCTGGGCTCGCTCTCGCGCGCGTCGGTGCCGCTGGAACGCATCCAGGCGTCGATCTTCGTGCCGCGCGAGGCCGGCCCGATGCCCAGCCTGCGCCGCTTCCGCACCGCCATCACCGTCAACGACCTCAAGGATACGATCGGGCGCTATCTTGGCGTCGAGCGCACCGAGCGCTCCTTCCAGTCGTTCGAAAAGACCAACGGAACCTCGCTGCACGGCAACGAGCAGGCGAGCATGGACGTCATCCGCTTTTCCGAGCAACTGCTGGCCAGCGCCGTCGGCTCCTCCTCGGCACGGCTGATCCTGTCGCTGCTGTTTCGGCGCCACGACCGCGAATCCAGGGATGCCTTCCGCTTGCTCGACGACGCCACCGAGGCGCTGCAGCACAACCGCGACCTGCTTCAGATCGCGCTCGACCAGATGGAACAAGGCATCACTGTCTTCGATCGCGACTTCCGCCTGATCTGCTGGAACCGCCAATACCGGGCGCTGTTCGACCTGCCCGATGAGATGGGCCAGGTCGGCGTCTCGCTCGACCGCATCCTGCGCCATCTCTCGGAGCGGGGCGATATCCCTGCCGATCAGCGTGTGGCGATGCTCAACCGGCTGACCAGCTTCGTCAGCCCCTGGCAGATGGAACTGAAGACCAGCGGCCGCATCCTGGAACTGCGTTCCAACCCGATGCCGGACGGCGGCATCGTCGCCACCTATGCCGACATTTCCGGGCGCGTCGAGCAGGATTTGGCGCTGAAACGCGCCAATGAATCGCTGGAGCAGCGCGTCAAGACCCGCACCATCGAGCTGACCCGGGTCAACGAGGAGTTGACCCGCGTCAACGAGGAACTGGCGCAAGCGCAGATGCTGGCCGAGGAGGCCAATCTCGGCAAGACGCGGTTTCTCGCCGCCGCTGGCCACGACATCCTGCAGCCGCTGAACGCCGCCCGGCTCTATTGCTCGTCGCTGATCGAGAAAGCCGGCAAGGGGCCTGCCGGCAAGGCAGCGGTCAACATCGAATCCTCGCTGGAATCGGTCGAGACCATTCTCGGCGCCGTGCTCGACATCTCCCGCCTCGATGCCGGCGCGATGAAGCCGGACGATAGCGCCTTCAACCTTGACGGATTGCTGCGCCAGATCGGCAACGACTTCCGGCCGCTCGCCGCCGAAAAGAAGCTCGAGCTGACGATCATGCCGTCATCGCTGACCGTGATGACGGACCGTAACCTTTTGCGCCGCCTGATCCAGAACCTCGTCTCCAACGCCATCAAATACACGCGCCACGGCCGCGTGCTGGTCGGCGTCAGGCGGCGCGGCGAACTGGCCGAGATCCAGGTGATCGACACCGGCATCGGCATCGCCGGCGACAAGCTGAACACGGTCTTTCGCGAATTCACTCGGCTCGACGAAGGCGCGCGCGAAGCCGAGGGCCTCGGTCTCGGCCTCTCCATCGTCGACCGCATCGCCCGGGTGTTACGCCTGGAGATCCGGATATTTTCCAATTCCGGCAAGGGCACGCGCTTCTCCGTCATCCTGCCCGTGGCCGCCGTGCAGGAGCCGCGACGCGAAATCGAGACCAGGGTACCTGCCCGCGCGACCGCTTCGCTGGCCGGGCTGCACGTGCTGTGCATCGACAATGATGCCCGTATCCTCGAAGGCATGCGGCTCCTGCTCGAAGGCTGGGGCTGCAATGTCGACACCGTGTCCGGCTCAAAGGATCTGAAGAGTACCGTGATGCGCCGCCCGGACATCGTCCTTGCCGACTATCATCTCGACGGTGAAACCGGTCTCGATATCATCGTCAGGCTGCGCGTGATCCATGGCGACAGCCTTCCAGCCGTGCTGGTCACCGCCGACCGCTCCAACGAGGTCCGCACGGCCGCCGGCGGGCTCGAGATTCCGGTGATCAACAAGCCGCTGAAGCCAGCCGTGCTGCGCTCGATGATGGCCAGGGTCAGGCCGCTGGCATCGGCGGCGGAATAACGTCAAAGGGCGGGCGGCCGGAGCCGGCGGTCTCAGCGCCGGTGTCCGAGGCTTTCGAGGTAGGCGCAGAACATGTCGGCCATGCCGTCGGCGTAGCTTTCTATCTCGCCTGGCGTTCGAGGACTTCCCGAAAAGTCCTTACCCACCGCGCTGAGCGTCGTGATGATCAGGTCGCCCGCCAAGGCACGGACGGCTTGCCCAGCCTCGGGCAATGCCTCCCGCAGGAAGGTCTGGACGGTGCGCTCGCCCGAGGCTTTCGCCTCGTGCGCTTCGGGCGCGTCACGGTAAAGGGGTGCGGCGTCGTTGAGCGCCACGCGCAGCGCAGCCTCTTCGCACTCCGAGCGGATGAAGGCGTGGACCAGCGCGCGCAGCCGTTCGAGCGGCGGTCGCTGGTCGTTCTCGAGTATGGTGCGCAGCAGGCCACCCGTCTGCCGCCACTCGTCGCTCTGGAGCCTGAACAGAAGTGCGGCCTTGTTCGGGAAATACTGGTAGAGCGAACCGACACTCACCCCGGCTCTTTCGGCGACGCGTGTGGTGGTGAAACGCTGCGCGCCCTCGCTCGCCAAAACCTGAACAGCAGCCTCCAAAATCGCCGCGACAAGGTCCGTGGCACGGGCCTGTTTGGGCTGTTTTCGTGAGGAAATCGAAGGACTTGGGCGTCCGGTCATGGCTCGGCCCGGCAATGCGAATTGGAAACCTGAAGGATTATTCGTATTTTCAGCACAACACAAGCACGCAGCCATTTCGACCGGAGACTTTCATGACGACGCTGACCGATGCCCCGCTGGCACCCCTGCTCGCCCGCCTGTTCAAGGAAGCCAATGCCGCGACCAGTCCGGCGGTGGCCGCACTCTCGCACGAAGAGCGGGCGCGCCTGCTCAACAGCAAGACCGAATATGTCGATTTCTACGGACGGCTGAAGGATCTCTGGCTCGCGATCTCGCCGGAGACCGGCACGCTGCTCTATATGCTGGCACGGGGCAGCGGCGCCCGCGTCATCATCGAGTTCGGAACGTCGTTCGGCATCTCGACGCTCTATCTTGCCGCGGCGCTGAGGGACAATGGCGGCGGCCGTCTGATCACCACCGAGTTCGAGCCGTCCAAGGTCACGCGGGCCAAGGCCAATCTGACTGAGGGCGGCCTCATCGACCTGGTGGAGGTCCGCGAGGGAGACGCGCTGCAGACGCTGAGGGCCGACCTGCCGGATACGATCGACCTGCTGCTTCTCGACGGCGCCAAGGCGATCTACCCGGAGATCCTGAGCCTGGTCGAGAGCCGCCTGAGGCCGGGCGCATTGGTCATCGCCGACAACGCCGATTTCTCGCCCGAATATCTGGAACGCGTGCGCTCCCCGGCATCGGGCTACATGTCCACGCCGTTCGGCGAGGACGTCGAGCTGTCCGTGCGGCTCGGCTGAACGGCCCGATCGCCGCATAGGATCAACCACGCGGCTCAAACCTCCATGTCGCTCTAGGCGACCGTAGGCGTTTACGTCAACCAACGCGCAATCTCCCCTGGGCCTTCGACGACAGTCGGGCCTCCATGCGCAGGTGACGTCATGATCAACACGCTTATTTCCTCCTGGCGCGCCACTCCGCGCCCAGCACTGCTCGGCCTTCTGCTCTTCTTCTGTGCGGGTTTCGCCGATGGCGCGCTCGTGCCTTTCTTTCCGCTCTGGGCGAACAGCGAGGCTGGCATTCCGATCGGTGCGATCGGCCTTCTGTTCGGCTGCTACGCCGGCGGCGAGCTTCTGGCGGCGCCGCTGATCGGCGGTATCGCCGATAGGGTCGGCCGACGGCCGGTGCTGATCGCATCGTCGCTCGGCGTCGGAGCCGGCTTCCTGGCCCTGTTCTTTGTGCATGGCGTCGCTGCTACCGCGATCGTGTTGCTGCTGACCGGCATGTGCGAGTCGGTGCTCCACCCGACGATCCTGACTGTGATCGCCGATGTCACGTCGCCATCCGCGCATCCCCGCTGGTTCAGCCTGGCGCGTGTAAGTTCGAGCGCGGGGCAGATCCTCGGGCCGGCTTGCGGCGCGCTGTTTGCGCTCCTGTCGCTGCGCACCGTGTTTCTCGCCGCCGGCGGAATGCTTCTGCTGGGCGGCATCGTGATGCTGCTCGCCCTGAGAGAGACGATCGACCTTGGACGCGCCGCCGACCAGGGCGAAGACGATGAAGAGGAGGAGGAAGGTCTCTCGGCGTTGCTGCCGGCGTTTCGCGACGGCCAGTTGGCCAAGCTCCTGCTCTGGGTCGTCCTGTTCGAAGTCGCCGGCAACTGGATCGAGGCCGTGATCCCGCTCTATGCGCATGATGCCGGAACGCTGACGCCATCAGGCGTCGGCGCGCTCTCCGCCTACGCGGCTGCGTTGACGGTGGGCCTGCAGATGCTGGTCAGCCGTATGGTGCAGGCACGGTCCGCTCTGTGGCTGACGGTTGGTGCCGGTCTCGCAACGATACTCGCCTTTGCGCTGCTGTCCGCCTCGCCTGCACTGTTGACGCTGATCGGAGCAGTCAGCCTGAGTTCGATCGCCCAGATGCTGGTCGGGCCACTGGTGCCGACCGCCGTCAATGCACTTGCGCCTCCGGCGCGACGGGCCTCCTACATGGCGGCTTCGTCGGTGGCGGTCGACCTCAAGGACTCGCTCGGCCCTTCAATCGGCACCGCGCTTTACGCACTGGCACCGCGCCTGCCCTGGATCGTCGGCATTCCGCTGGTGGCGATCGCGTCGCTCGGCCTTGGCGCCGCCATCGGCCAAGCACGGCGCCGCTCCGCCTCGCCTGCCGAAGGTGCGCTGTCCGAGGAGGGGACGACGGTTTGGTCGTCATACGACCCCGAAAGGTCCAAAATGTCGGCGGGCACTCACCCCTCTTTGTTTTGACGCGATTCCGGACGGAAAACCGTTTCACACTTTTCCTGGAATTGCTTTAGGTCAGGCTGTCGACCATCTGGGAACTGCGGAACCGAGGCCGCCCGGCATTGCCCGCCACGGGCGGGCGATGCTCGCGAAAGGCCATTGCAAGCGTCCTCAGCGCCTCGCGGGACTTGGCGTCCGTGAGCGTCGAAAGCAGCACGATCTCGGAGGGCGGCAGCGCCGGCAACCCGAACTTCCGGCTGACCTCGATGGTGCCGGAAGGGGCAAGCCGGCAGGAAAATACCGAGGCGGCGAGGCCGGCCGAGACGGCTTCGGCAACGGCGAAGGAGCCGCAGCCAAGGAACACTTCCGTCCACGGTATTCCGACAGCGTCGAGCGCCCGGGTCGTGATGTTGCGAATACCGCAGGATGGCGAGGATGCCGCCAAGCGCAGCGGCTCGTCGGCCCGGTGGACGAAGTCCGGGGCGGCATACCAGCCGAAATGTTCGGGCGCCAGCACTTCACCATCGCGCCGGTCGTCCTCCCGGCGGATGATCGCCGCATCGATCTCGCCGCGATCGAAGGCGTCCAGCAGGTCGCGCGAATCATCGAGCCTCACTTCGATGGTGAGCGCCGGATCATGCGCATTGAGCCGCGCCAGCAATGTCGGGACTTCCGCGCCTCCGACATGGGTGGCGATGCCCAGCGTGAAGCGGCGGCGAACCGAAGACAGGCTGGCAATGGCGCGATCGTGCGCGGCGAGGAAGTCGCGCGCGGGCTGGAGAAACACCGCGCCCTGCGCCGACAAGCGCACCAGCCGAGGCGTCCGCTCAATCAATTTCTGGCCGACGCGCTCTTCCAGCCGCTTCAGCTTCACGCTGATCGCCCCTTGCGTGCTGCCAAAGGCCTCGGCCGCGCGCGTGAAGCTTTGAAGATCGGCGATGGCGACGAATGTTTTCACAGCATCTACGTCCAGCGTCATGTCAGCTATCCGCGCTTGTTGTCTCTGAAATAGCCAACCATGCAATTCTAAAATGATCAAGCCTCGCCTACGTTGAGCCATACGCGTGCCGGGCGAGCGGCGTTGGATTCGTCGACTGTCGTCCAAACCATTCGAAAGGTTGAACCATGCCCACTGCCCTGAACCGCCGAGGCATCATCGTTCTGTTTGCCGCCTGCCTGGCGTGCCTGATGTTCGGATTGGAGATTTCCAGCGTTCCCACGGTCCTGCCGACATTGGAGCAGGAACTGCATGCCGACTTCAAGCAACTACAATGGGTGATGAACGCCTATACGATCGCGGTCACGACGGTGCTGATGGCGGTCGGCACGATAGCCGATCGGTACGGCCGCAGGCGTGTCTTTCTGGTCTCCATCGCCGCCTTCGGCCTGACATCCCTGATCTGCGGCGTGGCTGAAAGCATCTCCACGCTGATCGTCGCCCGGTTTCTGCAGGGCCTGAGCGGCGGTGCGATGCTGATCTGCCAGCTTGCCGTGCTGTCACATGAATTCAGGGAAGGACGCGAACGCGCCGTCGCATGGGGCTGGTGGGGCGTCATCTTCGGCATCGGCCTCGGCTTCGGCCCCATCATCGGCGGCGGCATCGTTGCGGTCTCGAACTGGCAATGGGTGTTTCTCGTCCATGTGCCGGTTGCGGCCCTCGCATTCGTGCTCGCTTTGACGGGCGTCCACGAATCGAAGGACCCGCGGGCGGGCAAGCTCGACATAGCGGGCATCCTGACGCTGTCGCCGTCGGTCTTCTGTCTCGTCTTCTACATCATCCAGGGGCCGGATCTGGGTTTCTCCAGCCCAACCGCGCTGGCGATCCTCGGTATCTCGATAGTGAGCTTCATCGCCTTCCTCATTGCCGAGAAGGTCAGCCAGCGGCCGATGTTCGACTTCTCGGTCTTCCGGATCCGACCCTTTTCCGGCGCCATCGTCGGCTCGGCGGCAATGAACCTCAGCTATTGGCCTTTCATGATCTACCTGCCGATCTGGTTCCACGCCGGGCTCGGCTATGACAGCGTCTCCACCGGCCTTGCCCTGCTTGCCTACACGCTGCCGACCCTTGTGCTGCCGCCTTTGGCAGAGCGACTTTCGCTGCGTTACAAGCCCGGCATCATCATTCCGGCAGGCCTCGTCATCATCGGCGTCGGGTTCATCCTGATGAAGTTCGGCAGCGACGCCGCGCAACCGGATTGGCTGACTATGTTGCCCGGCTGCCTGATCGCCGGGACAGGTCTGGGAATAACCAATACACCTGTCACCAACACGACGACGGGTTCCGTTTCGAGCGACCGCGCCGGCATGGCTTCCGGCATCGACATGAGCGCTCGCATGGTTTCATTGGCGCTGAACATCGCCGTGATGGGCTTCATCCTGGCGAGCGGTGTGCTGGCGCATCTGGGGCAAGCGCTGCCCAACCTCGACGCCGCCCAATTGCGCCTTCTCGCCGAAGCGATCGCTGCCGGAAATCCCATCTCCGGGCTCGCCGCGTCCATAGCCCAGGATGCGCTGCGCAGCGGCTTTGGCTGGGTCATTCTTTATGGCGCGATCGGCGTCTGGATCATGGCCGCCATCAGTTTCGCGAGCTTCAACGCCAGGCCGATGCGGAGGCCGGAAGTTCAGTGCTCTGATTGAACGATGTTCCGATTGACAGGGACGCCCTGGCGATCAATCCGCCGGCTGCAGCGGATCGCTGCCGATCTTGGACAAGAGGATCACCGCCTGGGTGCGGCTGTCGACGCCGAGCTTCTGCAGGATGGCCGAGACATGCGCTTTGATGGTGGCCTCGGAGACGCCGAGTTCATAGGCGATCTGCTTGTTGAGCAGCCCCTCGGCCAGCATGCCGAGCACGCGGGTCTGTTGCGGCGTCAGCGCCTGCAGGCGCTTGATCAGGTCGGATATTTCGGGATCGCGCTCGACGCCGAGATCGACGCCGACGGGTGCTGCAATATCGCCGGCAAGCACTGACTGCACGGCGCTGCGGATCTCTTCCATGCTGGCCGATTTGGAGATGAAGCCGGAAGCGCCGAGATCGAGCGCCCGCCTAATGGTCGCCGGATCGTCATGCGCCGACACCACCACCAGGGGCACCGCCGGATGGATGCCACGCAGCGAGATCAGGCCGGAGAGGCCGCTGGCGCCCGGCATCGACAGGTCGAGCAGCACTAGGTCGACATCCTCGTTGGCCACGACCAGTGCCTTGGCGCTCTCGAAATCGCCGGCCTCGTGGATAGCAGCGACATTGCCGATGCCGGCGAGCGCTTCGCGCAGCGCGCCACGAAACAGCGGGTGATCGTCGGCGATGACGAAAGAATAGCCTGCCGGCAAATGTCCCTCCCCGAATCCCCCGATGATTTTTAGTTTTTTCCGGGATTAGTTGAACGATTATGAGGGGCTGCGCGCTGTTTTCAAGCGGCAAAGCCAGCGCGCCGCGTTTCCCCTGCTGAAATCAAAATGCTACAGCGACGCTCAGGTCTTCTGCGAATTGAGCTGGGCGCCGTTGTCCTTGTCCATATCCTTGACGATGCCCATGAAGCCGCGCAGGAAGCGCTCCATGTAGCTCATCGTCTTGTTGAAATCCTCTTCGCTCGGCAGTTTCGATTCGAGGCGGGCGGAGAGCGAATTCTCGAGCTTGGTGACGCGCTCGTCCATTGCCTTCATCGAGGTCTGCAAGCGGTCGACCTCGTCCTGGAAAGCGGCACGTTCGTCGGCTGCCATCTTGCAGACGAGCTGGCCGGAGCGCTCCTCGCAAATCGACATGGCGCCGGTCTGCGTATCCATACGGACGTAGCCGTTATCAGACTTTTCCAGCCGGTAGCGGTCGGTTTCTTCCGAATAAGCTGAAGCCGCGACCAGCGAAACGAGCGCGGCGGGGATCAAGATGTGCTGCAGACGCATGTTGTCCTCCATGGCCAAGGCCTGAAATATCGCATGTTTGCGCCGGAAATGGGGAAGACCCTTGGCGTGGCCTTTCCCGCGTGGCTGGTTCGGACTATAGCGCAACCATGTCTCAGATTATCTACAAGATAACCCCGCAAGCGCCTTGGCGCGAGGCCGAAACACATGGCCGCTTCACCGGCGCGCCGATCGATGTCGCCGACGGCTTCATCCATTTCTCCACGGCGGCGCAGGTCAAGGAAACGGCGGCAAGGCACTTTGCCGGCCAGACCGACCTTCTGCTGGTCGCCATCGAAGGCGCCAACCTGGGCGCAGCGCTGAAATATGAGGCTTCGCGCGGCGGCGCGCTGTTTCCACATCTCTATGGCGTGCTGGACCTGAAGGCCGTGCTGTGGGTGCGACCGCTGCCGCTTGGCGCAGACGGCGTGCACCAGTTCCCGGCACTGGAGGCCGAATGAGCATGCTCGACCGGCTCGGCCAGAAGCTGCTGTTCACTTTCGATCCGGAAACCGCGCATGGCCTGTCGATCGCGGCGCTGCGATGCGGTCTGCCGGTTGGGGCATCGGCGACGCGTGATGCCCGGCTGAAGGTGACGGTCTGTGGCCTCGAGTTTCCGAATCCGCTCGGCATGGCTGCGGGCTACGACAAGAACGCCGAAGTAGCCGACGCGCTTCTTGGCCTGGGCTTCGGCTTTGCCGAGGTCGGCACGATCACGCCGCTGCCGCAGGCCGGCAATCCGAAGCCGCGCATCTTCCGGCTGACGGCGGACGAAGCGGTGATCAACCGGCTGGGCTTCAACAATGAAGGCCATGCAGCGGCAGAAAAACGCCTTGCCGCACGCAAGGGGCGTGGCGGCATCGTCGGCGTCAACATCGGCGCCAACAAGGACAGCACCGACCGCGTCAGTGACTATGAGCGCGGTGTTGCCCGTTTCGCGCGATACGCCAGCTATCTCACCGTCAACATCTCCTCGCCCAACACGCCGGGCCTGCGCAACATGCAGGCGCGCGAGCAGCTTGGTGAGCTCTTGTCGCGGGTCATGGCAGCGCGCGCCGCGGCAACAGCCCAGCCGCCGATCTTCCTGAAGATCGCGCCGGACCTCCTTGAGGCCGAGCTGGAGGACATCGCCGCCGAGGTCACCGAGAGACGGATCGACGGTGTCATCGTCTCCAACACCACCATCTCCCGACCGCCGCTGCGCAGCGGCGATGCGGCGCGCGAAACCGGCGGGCTCTCGGGAAAACCCTTGTTCGAACGCTCGACCATCGTGCTGGCGAAGATGCGCAAGCTGCTTGGCCCGGACCGCGCCATCATCGGCGTCGGCGGCGTCGATTCCGCCGAGACCGCGCTGGAAAAGATCCGCGCGGGTGCTGATCTGGTGCAGCTCTACACCGGCATGATCTATGCAGGGCCTTCGCTGCCAGCCCGCGTTCTTTCCGGAATGGTCCGTTTCGTCGAAAAAGAACGGCTGAAGTCGATTTGCGAGTTGCGCGACAGCCGCCTCGACTTCTGGGCGTCCAAGCAACTCTGAACTGCTCTCAGGAGCGTAGATTGCGACTGACGGCCCGCTCGCAGATGATGCCGCCTATGGCAGGCAACACCCCGAAGAGAAGCACCTGTGCGGTTCCTCCGATGCCAGAAACCGCGGAGAGAATGAACGCAGCGAGCAATCCCAGCGACGCGCCCAAGACATATGGCAGGTAGCTTCGCATAAGCTCCCCCTGGAACAATTGGTGCATCAAGTCTGTTGGAAGTCGACTGGAAGTGCAAGTTCATCCGACGGCGCGGCAGGGCAACGAATTCGGGTTAACGGGTTCCTTCGGAGCCTTCGCCGGCGCGTAGGCTGACGGAGCATCAAACGAAAAACCCGCCTGTGCGGCGGGTCACTGGCGCAAATCAGCACCATGGACGAATATGTACCATAGCTGAGGGCACGGAGTCAAGAAAAAATTCCTATCATGAAGAGCTACCGGCACAAAAGCTGCCGACACCGCCGAACTGGCTGCCGCCAGGCTGTTGCTAACCTGGGGTTCGGAGATCTGGACGGCGCAGGGCCTTCCGGGGTCACTGTCTAAAACGCCGTTCGCACCCTGAGCCGCAGGATCGTCAGCAGGCTGAAGCCGCGTGCGAGCAGGAAAACGTGCAACGCCGCCCAAAGTCCATTGTTGCCGAAGGCGGGCGCAAGGGTCAGCAGCGCGGCCGCGAAAACGAGAAACGACAGCAGCATCATGTTGCGCATGTCGCGCGACCAGGTCGCGCCGATGAAGACACCATCCATCTGGAACGCCAGCACACCGCTCAGCGCGGTGAATGCCGCCCACGGCAGGTAGATGTCGGCCACCGAACGGACCTCCTGCGACGTCGTCACGAGCGCGACCAGACCGGCGCCGCCAAAAAGCAGCACCAGCGTCGCGGCACCCGCCAGCCCGAAGCCCCAGATCAGCGTCAGCCGCACGGCCTGCCGGAATGGCGCGGCGGCACGCGCGCCGACGGCACGGCCGGCCAGCTGTTCGGCGGCGGTGGCAAAGCCATCGAGGAAATAGCCGGCGACGAGAAAGAAATTCATCAGCACGGCGTTGGCGGCCAGCGTCACCGTGCCGAACTGCGCGCCCTGGCGGGTGAACAGCGCGAAGGCGGCGAGCAACGAGAACGAGCGGATCATGATGTCGCGGTTGAGCGACAGCATGCGCAGGAAAGCGGCCATGTCGAGCAGGCGATGGCGCGGCAAGGATGGAGCCGCCCTGAACCGGCGGATCACGATCGCCAGGCCGAGCAGCATGGCAAGCAATTCGCCGGTGACGGTCGCCCAGGCGACGCCCCAGCCGAGCTCCAGGCAGAGCAGGAAGCAGAGCGCGATGTTGATGCCGTTCAGCACCAGTTGCAACATCAGCCCGAGCCCACCCTCGCCGCGTCCCAGCACATAGCCAAGGATGGCATAGTTGATCAGCGAGAAGGGTGCCGCAAGCAGCCTGATGCGGATGTAGACGCCCATCGCTTCGCTGACGCGCGGTTCGGCGCCCATGAATTTCTGCCCGGCAATGGCGACCAGCGGCGCAAGTGCCGCGAGGACGATGCCGGCGACAACCGCAATCAGCACGGCGCGCCAGAACACCACCTGTTCCTCCAGGGCATCGCCGCGCCCGAACGCCTGGGCGACGAGGCCGGTGGTGCCCGAGCGCAGGAAATTGAAAGTGGTGAAGACGACGTCGAAGATGAGCGCGCCGGCCGCCAGGCCGCCGAGCAAGGCGGCGTCGCCGAACTGTCCGACGACAGCCGTGTCGACCAGGCCGAGCATCGGCGTCGTCAGATAGGCAAGCGTCATCGGCACCGCGATGGCCAGCACGGAACGGTTGGTGACGACAAAGTATCTGGCGTCGGCTGGGGTTACACCCTTGTCCAAGGATTGCTGCCTTGCTGATTGCGGCTTGATCGAACTGCCGATGTGCCCCATTTTCCCGCCACCGCGCAATCACTCTTCCCGTAACGGCCAACCGAATTCCCCGGTCTGGCGCGAGCCCGCCGGATCCGGTTCATGCCTCTGCAGATCGTCCATCACCCCGACTACGACGCCGGCTTCGCGGTCAACCATCGCTTTCCGATGAGCAAATACCCGCTGCTGATGGAGGCACTGCGCGCACGCGGGCTGGCCGGGCCCGACGCACTCAACACCGCCGAACCGGCGCCGGCATCATGGCTGAAGCTTGCCCATGCGGCCGATTATGTCGACCAGGTCATCAGCTGCTCGGTGCCCGAAAAGATCGAACGCGAGATTGGTTTTCCGATCGGGCCCCGTGTCTCGCTGCGCGCGCAGCTTGCCACCGGCGGCACGGTGCTGGCGGCGCGGCTCGCCCTGCGCCACGGCATCGCCTGCAACAGCGCCGGCGGTAGCCATCATGCGCGGCGCGCGCAAGGTGCGGGCTTCTGCACCTTCAACGATGTCGCCGTCGCCGCGTTGGTCCTGCTCGCCGAAGGCGCTGCCCGAAACATCCTGGTGATCGACCTGGATGTGCATCAAGGCGATGGCACCGCGGATATTCTCGCTGATGATCCACGCGTCTTCACCTTTTCCATGCATGGCGACCGCAACTACCCCGTGCGCAAGATCGCCTCCAACCTCGATGTCGCGCTGCCGGATGGCACGGGTGACGCGGCTTACATGCAGAGGCTCGCCGCCATCCTGCCGGAACTGTCCGCCCAAATGCATTGGGACATCGTCTTCTACAATGCCGGCATCGATGTCCATGCCGAGGACCGGCTTGGCCGGCTGTCGCTATCGGATGACGGCCTGCGCGCCCGCGACGACATGGTCATCCGCCACTTTCGCACGCAGAGCATTCCGGTCTGCGGCGTCATCGGTGGCGGTTATTCAGCCGATGTGGCAACGCTCGCAGCGCGCCACGCCATCCTGTTCGAGGTGGCGTCGGACTACGCCCGGTAGCTACTTCCGGTAGTTGGCGAGCCTCAGCAGGATGAAGGCCGGCACAACGATGGCCGCACCGAGCAGGATATAGCCAAGGAAACGGTCTATGGCGTGGAAGCCCAGATTCCACAGATCGATGAAGAACTTCTGGATGCCGTAGAACACATCCATCGGCGACCAGCCGAAGGCATTCATGACCAGGCCGACGAGGAACGACACCACAAGCAGTTTCAGGATCACCTTGAACGGCGAGTCGCCGAGAAAGCGCGTCAGTGCGGACAAGGCCCGTCTCCAGATTGAGGTACCCAGACTCGAGGGCGTCGGCCCAGACATACGCACTTGGCTTGCCGGCTTCAAGCCGACAATTATACGGGATGCCGAACACCTCGAGCGAGGCATTGCATGGCCGCGAGCAGTGCCAAGGGCGCATGGCAGACCGCCGACCGACGACCGCGGCCGATCCCGCTGGCTTATCTGTTTTCTAACCAATTGCCGCTATTCCCAATCGAATAGCGGGAGCAAGGCTTTTGGTGGAGATGGAGAAAAACACCGCGCGACGCGCAGTCATGCTGTCGGTGGTCGTCCCATGCTACAATGAGGTGGCCGGGCTGGGGGAACTGCATCGGCGGGTAACGGCCGCATGCCTGGAACAAGGCTCTTCCTACGAGATCGTCCTTGTCATCGATGGCGCGACCGACGGTACGCGCGAGGCCATTTTGCAGCTGGCAGAAAAGGACGACCATGTCGTCGCCATCGACCTTGCCCGCAATTACGGCCACCAGATCGCGTTGAGCGCGGGTCTCGAATTCTGTCGCGGCCAGCGCATTCTCATTCTCGATGCCGACCTGCAGGATCCGCCTGAACTGCTCGGCGCGATGATGACGAAGATGAACGAAGGCTTCGATGTCGTTTACGGCCAGAGGCTGACGCGCGACGGCGAAAGCTGGTTCAAGCTCGCTTCCGCCTCGATGTTCTATCGCCTGCTGCGCCGGATGGTCGACGTCGACATAGCGCCGAACACCGGCGATTTCCGCCTGATGAACCGCCGCGCGCTCGACCATCTGAACGCGATGCCCGAACGCTACAGGTTCATTCGCGGCATGGTGAGCTGGATCGGGCTGAAACAGGTGGCTTTCCCCTATGAAAGACACCGTCGCTTTGTCGGCACCACACATTATCCCCTGAAGAAAATGGTTCTTCTGGCGGTCGACGCGATGACCAGCTTCTCGATCGTGCCCCTGCGGTTCGCCTCGCTGCTCGGAATGATGTTCGGGCTTCTGGGACTGGTCGTGCTCGGCTACACCTTGTTCGAATGGTCGATCGGAAACGTGTTGCCCGGCTGGACCAGCCTTGCCGCGATCGTGCTGATCCTCGGCAGCGTCCAGCTTATGGTGCTTGGCATTTTCGGCGAGTATCTCGGGCGCATGTACATGGAAACAAAGCGGCGACCGCTCTACTTCGTCAACGAGATCGTTTCGCGCAATCAGGCGGCCGAGGACGGGGAACTGCCCGTCCATCGCCTGCAGGAGATGGCAAAGAGGGCGGCACGTGCTTGAGGCGGAGTTCGATCAGTTTGCGCGGGAATACCAGGAGCAGCATGCCGCCAGCATAAGGCTGAGCGGCGAAACGCCGGATTTCTTCGCCAGGTACAAGATCGACGACGTTGCCGCGACGTTGCGGCGGGCTGGTGTGAAACCGCGGCGGATACTCGACTTCGGCGCCGGCGTCGGCAATTCGCTCGGCCATATGCGCAGCGCGTTTCCCGACGCAGAGATCACCCTGCTCGATCCCTCGCGGGAATCGCTCGACATCGCCAGCAAGCGCTTTCCCGGCCAGGCCGCCTTCACGCATTTCGACGGCAAGACAATTCCTTTTGCCGACGGCAGCTTCGACCTCGCCTTCGCGGCTTGCGTCTTCCACCACATTCCCGAGGACCTGCAGATCGGACTGCTCGCGGAGATCGGCCGGGTGCTGACCGATGGCGGCAGCTTCTTTCTTTTCGAACACAATCCGTGGAATCCGCTGACGACGCACGCGGTGAGAAACTGCGCCTTCGACGAAAACGCGGTTTTGATAACCTCCCGCGAGATGCGCAGGCGCATGGCCGAGGCGGGTCTTGCCAACACAAGGATCATCTACCGGATTTTCTTTCCTCGGCTGCTGGCGAGGCTGAGGCCGTTCGAGCGCTTCCTCACCAAGATACCTGTCGGAGCCCAATATTTTGCGCATGTGGTCAAGCCTGCCGTTTGACTTTCCGAGGATGCTGCGATTTGGCGCCGTCGGTCTGTTGAACACGGCGCTGGGATACGAGGTCATTCTGGCCAGCCTTGCGCTGGGTCTCGGCGACATCGTTGCCAATGCCACGGGTTATGCCGCCGGCCTTGTCCTCGGCTTCTTCCTCAACCGCCAATGGACCTTCACCAGGGCCGATGGCTTCCGCCCCGGAACCGCGCTGCGCTATGGGAGCGTCTTTCTGGTCGCCTACAGCATCAATCTGGCCGTCGTGATCGCCGCCCGCTCGGCAGGCATCATCGAAAACCCCCTGGTTCACCTCGCGGGCATCTGCGTCTATTCGGTTGTCTTCTACCTCGGTTCGGCTCGCTTCGTATTTGTGGGTCGCGGAGACGACAGCGCCGACCGGACAGTTCGGGTGGCCGATGGGCCCCGGCGGCAGCCGGCCAGTCGAACATCTTGAACCAAACTGTCATCGGAAACGAGTAGAGGCGGCGCACCATGAACGACGCTCAGGCCTGCGTGGAGGCCGCCACATACAACGAGCGGAACAGGCTGATCTTCTGCCTGCTCGCGGCCTGGGCGATGGCGGCGGCACTGGCTGCCCAAGCCGGTTCCACCCTGCAGGATCCCGACAGCTGGTGGCAAGTGAAGGTCGGGCTGGATTTCCTGGCAAACCGGACATTTCCGACAGTCGACCCCTATTCCCACACCTTTGCCGGCCAGCCGTGGATTATCAAGGAATGGCTGGGGCAGGTCCTGCTGGCCCTTGCCTACCGGGCAGCAGGCTGGAACGGGGTGGTCACGCTGATCATCGCCTCGATTTCGCTGACGGTCTTCCTGATGGGGTGGTTTCTCAGCGCATGGCTGAAGCCGATCCTGGCGATTACGCTGGCCTTCGCCGCGGTTTTCCTGATCAACCCGATCTTCACGGCGCGCCCGCATGTTCTCACTTTCCCGATCATCATCATCTGGACGGCGGTGCTCTTTGGCGCGGCAAGGGAAGAACGGGCGCCGCCGTGGTGGTCGCTTGTACTGGTTGTGTTGTGGGCGAACCTGCACGCCACCTTCACCTTGAGCTTCGTCATCGTGGGTTTCGCCGGTCTTGATCTGCTGGTGCGCACGGGCCTGTCAAAACCAGCCCTCCTGGCGAAATGGATCGCATTCGGTGTGCTTTGCCCGCTGGTCAGCCTGATCCACCCCTATGGCGTCCAGGCCATCCTGGCGACGCTCGCCGTGGCCTATGGCAATGAGGCGGTGTCGCTGATCATGGAATGGAAACCGTTCAGCCAGCCGGATAGCCCCGTCCAGGAGGTTGCGATCCTGCTGGCGCTTTTCGGGCTTCTGGTGTCACGGTTGCGAATTGGCTGGGTCAAGGCCTTGTTCGTCGTCTTCACCTTGCATGTCTATCTCGCCCATGTGCGTTTCATGTATCTGTTCTTCCTGCTGGTTCCCCTGGTGATCGCGGCAGAGGTCGCACAGCAATATCCCTCGCTTTCAACCACCGCATGGCTGGCGGAAAAGCGCGACGGACTGGAAAAATTCCTCGCCAGGCGATTCTACGCGATCTGTGGCGCGGCAGCCGTTTTGACGATCGGCGTGGTCGCCGTGCTCGGCAATGCCTATCAGGTCGCGCCGAGTCCGAAGACGTCGGCCAGCGGGGCGCTGGCATTCGCTGAAAGTCATCACCTGTCCGGCAACGTGCTGAATTCCTACAATTTCGGCGGCACGCTGATTTTCCACGGGATCAAGACCTATATCGACGGGCGGACGGACCAGCTGTTCCTGGGCGGTTTCACAAAAACCGATGACGAGACGGGACACAGCGGCGGCAAGCCGCTCCTCGAAGCCCGGCTGAAGAAATACGAGATAGGCTGGGCACTGCTGTCGACCGGCGACAGCCGCATTCCGTTCTTCGACCAGCTGGGCTGGAAGCGAGCCTATGCGGACGACTACGCCGTGATCTACCTGCCTGACACCTGATCCTGCCGCGTGCCGGCGCGAACCGGCTTCGCCAGCATTCGAACCTTGGCATCAGGCTTGACTCTCATATTGCAGTGCAACAAAATTGCATCACAGAGGACGGGCCTGTGAGATCGATGAGCCAGGATTCTTCGCACGAGCGGGACATCGCCGTATGAACGGCGTGTCGGGTTCCGCCGCACCAGTGCCGCCAGCCACAGCGCGCGAGCCGGCCCGGATGAATTACAGGCGCGATATCGATGGCCTGCGGGCCGTGGCGGTGCTGCCCGTTGTGCTCTTCCACTTCGGCCTGTCCGCCATTCCCGGCGGTTTCACCGGTGTCGACATCTTCTTCGTCATATCGGGTTACCTGATCAGCGGCAGCCTGCTCGACGATCTTGAGCGCGGTCAGTTCTCGATCGGCCGCTTTTATTGGCGGCGCGCGAGGCGCATCCTGCCGGCGCTGACCTTCGTCATCCTGCTCGCCAGCGTTGCTGCCTGGTTCATCCTTCTGCCGTCGGACCTCCATGAATTCAGCCTCAGCATGATCGCGGCCTCGACCTTCTGGTCAAACATCTATTTCTGGAAGACGACGAACTATTTCTCCATCGACGCCGAGCTGCGGCCACTGCTGCACACATGGTCGCTTTCGGTCGAAGAGCAGTATTACATCTTCGCGCCGATCCTCCTGTATCTGATCCACCGATATGTCTCGAAGCGCTGGCTGACGGTACTCCTGCCGATAGCCATCGCCAGCTTTGCCCTGGCGGTCATGGCAACCACGATGGCGCCGACAGCGGGCTTCTATCTCTTGCCGACACGCCTCTGGGAACTGGCGCTGGGCGCCATGCTCATGCTGAGGAGGCCACCGGCTCTCTCCAGCCGGCTGGCGATGGAACTGATCGGCCTCGCCGGCTTTGCCCTGATCGCATTTGGCTTTGTGACGATTTCAGAGAGCGACCCGTTTCCTGGCTACAATGCCCTTTTCCCCTGCATCGGAACGGCCCTGCTCATCTATGCGGGCCAGGATCACGCGGGGGCGGACAGGTCAGCGCCCATGGCCACGCGAGTGCTTCGGCTCGCGCCTCTGGTCTGGGTTGGCCTCATCTCCTATTCGCTCTATCTCGTTCACTGGCCGATCAACTCGTTCGTCCACTATCTGTCCCTGAAGGCCATCGGCGTGCCGACGATCATCGCGATGACGGTGGCCAGCTTCGCGCTGGCGACATTCTCGTGGAAATATGTCGAGCAGCCTTTTCGCCAAAAACGGGCGTTCACCGCCCCGCTGCCCATCTTCGCCTTTTCGGGGGCGGCGATCGCCCTGCTCTGCGTCGGTGGTTTGGCCGGCGTGCTCGGCAGTGGTTTTCCACAACGCTTCCCGGATTTTTCGACAGAACGCATCCGGGTCGGCGACTGGCGCAACGGCGTCTGTTTCAACGAAGGCGCGACCCGGATCGAAGATTGGACCCTTGCCGACTGCACCCGAACACGGGGCTTTTCCACCAATGTGCTGTTATGGGGCGATTCCTTTGCTGCCCACTATGTCTCGGGACTTGAGGCCAACGCCCAGAAAATCCAGGCCAATGTCATCCAGTACACCTACGCCGGCTGCCCGCCCGACCTGACCTATTTCTCCTATGCCCGACCTGCCTGCACCCGCTTCAACGAACGGGCCTTGTCGATTATCCACGACGCCAACATCCAGGCGGTGATCCTGAGCGGCCGATGGACCGACTACGAGGTCCGAGGCTTCGATGGCCTGCGGAAGACGATCGACCGGCTTCGCGACATGGGCGTCAAGGTCTATGTCATCGGCCAGTCTCCGGAATTCGTCGCCGACGTCCAAAAGATCGCTTTCTTCGCAAGACGGGAGCATGTCGGGAATACGTCCTGGCCGATGGCTATGGACCCGGACATCAACAAGCGGGTGCTGCCGTTCGCCACAGGAGCCAGTTTCATAGACCCGCTGAAATATCTGTGCGACGCGGCCGGCTGTTCGTACGCCGATGCCGACATCAGGCAATTTCTCTACTTCGACTATGGTCACTTCTCCTCCACCGGCGCGACGCTGGCCATCTCGAAGTACTGGCCGAGCTTTGCCGCAAGCAACGATGTCGCTAAGGCAAAACAGCAACTCACGGCTGCGGGTACGCGGTGATCCGCGGCACGCCCGCGTCGTGCGAGAACGGACCGCTTTGCGATTGCCGGGCATTCGAAACGATTTTCCCGCTCCGCCGCACTGATCGTCAGAGAAAATAGTCCGGGAAAGTCGTCGGCGTTAACTTCATGCCTGGCTAATGCATGCTATCGCTGCCGGCTGGTGATGCTGGAAGGCTGGCATCCCACAGGGGATGACGGGATTATGTTTATGTTAAAGCGACGGGCCGGAAAATTTTCCAAGGCCGTTTTCAGTCTGGCCTGGGCGCTACATCTGGCAGGAATTCCGATTTCCTATTCGACAAACGCATACGCGCTCAACGGCGATGCCAAGCTGCCCAAGCCTTATGTTTCCAGGGCGATCGAAGCGGTCCTGCTGCCAATCAATGGCACTGTACGCAAGGAGTTCAAACTCAAGCCACACGCCCACGGCGTCCTCGTGCTGTCGGTGAAGCCTGGTGGCACCGGCGAAAAGCAAGGCATCAAGCCGGGCGACGTGATTGCCAAGGTCCACGGCCACAAGATCTACAAGCCGATCGATGTCGATACGGTGGTCTACCATTGGGCCAAAGCAGGCAAATCCGACTTCCGATTCGACTGCTATCGCGATGGTAAGTCCTACAACTCCAACGGCACGATCACGCTTAGCAGCTACGAAACCGCCATCGATGTCGTCACTGTCGCGACGTGGACAAGCTGGTCCGTCGCAACTGCCTTCAGCTATTCGGAGTTCTACAGCGAATATAGCCAGGAGATGACTGCCACCTACGAATCGTCCGAGACGACCGTGGAGGCGACCGCCTCTTCCGAGGAATTCACCTCCGAGGCCAACAGCGAGGCTACCGACGAAAGCTCGGACAGCAAAGCGGACGCGACAACTGACGGCGCGAGCGATTCGGCGACGGAGCCGAGCGATCAGGCAGAGGCTTCCGGAACCGACGACACCGATGCTCCCGCCGCAGAAGACAATTCCGACGACGGCGACGATGGCGATGCCGCCGACGACAGTTCCGGCGACGATGATTCCGGCGGCGGGGATGACGGCGGTGGGGATGACGGCGGTGGCGACGATAGCGGTGGCGACGAGTAACCCGCCAGCCTGCCGACTATCGGATCGGCAGAGATATCCAGATGTTCGGTTCAAGCCACGGCAATCGCTTCGGGCTAATTTGTCTCCTTGCCGATGCTGGCACCCAGTCTGCGCGATTGGCTTGGGTTCGGGCGGCTTTGCGGTTGCTCGAGCCTGTGCCGTCATGATAACCAGAACGCGCGCGGGTATGATGTAATGGTAGCTTGTCAGCTTCCCAAGCTGAACGCGCGGGTTCGATTCCCGCTACCCGCTCCAGCCGTCATCCCACCTCCCTCAGAATGAAATCGTGCAGCATCTTGGCGGCCGGCGACAGCACGCGGTTCCTGACCGTGATCAGGCTGTAGGGCCTGACCTCGATGTCGAATTCGGTCTGGACGACGTCGATGGCGCCGGCCAGCCCATCGGGGTTCTGGATGAACTTCGCCACCTGGATCGATACCGGCGCAATGGCATCGGACTGCGCAACCATGACCAGGGTCAGAAGCAGTGAGCTGGTGTTGAGGATGCGATCCGGCAAGGCGATGTTGCGGTTGAGGAAATTGCTCTCCATCGCCTGGCGCAAGGGCGAGCCGCCCGACTGAAAAACCCAATCATAGGCTGCGGTGTCTTCCAGCCGCACCGCCTTGCCCTTGGTGAGCGGATGGCCCCGGCGCACGATCAGGCAGGCCTTCTCGACGCCGATGACGCGGGACTCGAACAGACGCGGATTGAGGTCGTCGGGGATGCGCGCGATGATGAAATCATGGCGCGTGGCGATCAGCTCGCGCGCCAGCACGTTGGAGGTTTCGACCTGCATGGTGATCTCGATGCGCGGATGGATGCGGCGGATCTCACGAATTGCCGGCACCACCAGCTCGATCGCCGGTGCTGTGACCGCCCCCAGGAACACCGAACCACCCTTGCCCGCCTTGAGCTCGGAAATCTCGCGATCGACCTCGCGCATCTCCAGTAGGATCGAGCGCGCGCGCCTTGCCAACGCCTTCCCATAGGGGGTCAACGTGATGCCGCGCGGCAGCCTTTCACACAGTTTGACCTCGAGGACGGCCTCCATCTCGCCGATCATGCGCGAGGCCGCCGGCTGCGAAATGTTCATCACCTGGGCCGCGGCGCTGACCCGGCCATGGTCGTCGAGCGCGACGATCATGCGCATGTGGCGCAGACTGAGGCCACTGCGTAGCAGGGTTTCGCCGTCGCCCGGCATTTCTCTGTAAGCATCTGAAATCGCGCTTGAATTCCGTAACGCCGCCATTGCGTTTCCCTTGCTTCCAGTCACTGCCGGCCGGCGGTCGCGCCGGCTCGGCTCGCCTCATAGCGCATACCAAACATGATATAGCAACCATCAAAGATCGCATTTGACAGTTATGGCAAAGAACCACACCCTTCGCGCGTTCCGAGACGTGACGGTCGCTGACGAGAAAAATCGTATCGATTGAAATCAGCGCCTCGGGGCCATGGGAGGATACCGGAGATCGATATGACGGCAGCAGTGCCTTGGCACTTCTGCACGATTGCGCGGCCCGCGACCCCCGGGGTGCCGCGTCCATCAACCAGGGAGAGTTAAAGTGAAGATCATAAAGACACTGGCCGCCGTCGCGGCCCTTGGCATCGCTGCCATGACCTACTCGGCGCACGCAGCCGACAAGGGTCTTGTCGGCGTGCTGATGCCGACCAAGACCTCGCAGCGCTGGATCAACGACGGCGACGCCGTCAAGTCCCAGCTCGAGGCTCTCGGCTACACCGTCGACCTGCAATACGCGCAGGACGACATCCCCAACCAGCTCAGCCAGTTGGAAAACGAAATCACCAAAGGCCCGAAGGCGCTGATCATCGCCTCGATCGACGGCACCACCCTGTCGGATGCGCTGCAGAAGGCCGCTGACGCGGGCGTCGTCGTCGTCGCCTATGACCGCTTGATCAAGAAGACCGCCAATGTCGACTACTACACCACCTTCGACAATTTCGGCGTCGGCGTCATCCAGGCGAATTCGCTGGTCAAGGGCCTCAAGGAGCGTTTCCCGAACACCAAGCCGTGGAACGTCGAACTGTTCGGCGGCTCGCCCGACGACAACAACGCCTTCTTCTTCTACAACGGTGCGATCTCCGTCCTGCAGCCGCTGATCGACGACGGCTCGATCAAGATCAAGTCCGGCCAGACCGGCATGGACAAGGTCGGCACGCTGCGCTGGCTCGCTGCCACGGCGCAGGCCCGCATGGACAACCTTCTCTCGGCCAACTACTCGGACGGCAGCCGCGTCGATGGCGTTCTGTCGCCCTATGATGGCCTGTCGCGCGGCATCACCGCCTCGCTGCGCGCCGTCGGCTACGGCACGGACGCACAGCCTTGGCCTGTTGTGACCGGCCAGGACGCCGAGACCGCCTCGGTCAAGCTGATCATCTCGGGCGAGCAGTACTCGACCGTGTTCAAGGACACCCGCGAACTGGCCAAGGCTACCGTCGAACTCGTCGACAAGGTGCTCTCGGGCGGCAAGCCGGACGGCCTCGATGAAAAGACCTACAACAACGACGTCAAGGTCGTCCCCTCGATCCTCTTGACGCCGCATGAGGTAGACAAGTCGAACTACCAGGCACTGGTCGTCGACTCCGGCTACATCAAGGCCGACGAACTGAAGTAACCCCGGTTACAAAGTCAGGGGTCCTGCGCAACGCAGGACCCCTTTTCGTTAACCAGCGAGCCCGGTATTGTTTACCGACCTCGCCGGCAGTGTTTGCCGACCTCTCAAGGAGCGGTAGTCCCATGGCCTCGACGATTTTGGAGATGCGCGACATCACCAAGACGTTCCCCGGCGTGAAGGCGCTGTCGAACGTCAACCTCAGTGTCGAGGAAGGCGAGATCCATGCCGTGGTCGGCGAGAACGGCGCCGGCAAGTCGACGCTGATGAAGGTGCTGTCGGGCGTCTATCCCACGGGCACCTATGACGGCCAGATCATCTTCAACGGCCAGGAATGCCACTTCAAAGGCATCCACGACAGCGAACACAAGGGTATCGTCATCATCCACCAGGAGCTTGCCCTGGTGCCGATGCTGTCGATCGCCGAAAACATTTTCCTCGGCAACGAGCACGCCAGATACGGCGTCATCGACTGGAATGCCAACGAAGCGCGCACCGGCGCCCTGTTGAAGAAAGTGGGCCTCAAGGAGGACCCCAAGACGCTGATCACCAATATCGGCGTCGGCAAGCAGCAATTGGTCGAAATCGCCAAGGCGCTGAGCAAAGAAGTCAAGCTGCTGATCCTCGACGAGCCGACGGCATCGCTCAGCGAAAAGGACAGCCAGGCGCTGCTCGACCTGCTGCTCGAATTCAAGCGGCAAGGCATGACCTCGATCCTGATCTCGCACAAGCTCAACGAAGTGAACCGGGTCGCCGACAAGGTGACCGTCATCCGCGACGGGCGCACCATCGAGACACTGGCCAAGAAGGACATCTCGGAAGACCGCATCATCACCTCGATGGTCGGCCGTTCGCTCGACGACCGCTATCCGCCGCGCGAGCCGAAGATTGGCGAGGTCGTGTTCGAAGTGAAAAACTGGTCGGTCTTTCATCCGCTCCACGCCGATCGGCAGGTGATCAAGGGCATCGACATCAATGTGCGCAAGGGCGAAGTGGTCGGCATTGCCGGATTGATGGGCGCCGGCCGCACTGAATTCGCGATGAGCTTGTTCGGCCGCTCCTATGGCCGCCATATCACTGGCGAAGTGCTGCTCAAGGGCAAGCCGATCGATGTTTCCTCGGTGAGCAGGGCAGTTGAACACGGCATCGCCTACGTGACCGAGGACCGCAAGACCTACGGTCTCAACCTCATCGACCATATCAAGCACAACATCACGCTGGCCAATCTCGGCGGCGTCTCGCGCCATAGCGTGATCGACGACCTGCGCGAACTCTCCGTCGCCAACGACTATCGCAAGAAGACCAATATCCGCGCTTCCAGCGTCTATCAGATGACCGGCAATCTTTCCGGCGGCAACCAGCAGAAGGTGGTGCTGTCGAAATGGCTGTTCGCCGACCCGGAAGTGCTGATCCTCGACGAGCCGACGCGCGGCATCGATGTCGGCGCCAAATACGAAATCTACACGATCATCGCCCGCCTCGCCGCCGAAGGTAAGGCGATCGTGGTCATCTCGTCGGAAATGCCAGAACTGCTCGGCATCACCGACCGCATCTACGTCATGAACGAAGGCCGCATTGTCGGCGAAATGCCCGCGGCGGACGCGAGCCAGGAAAAAATAATGCGCGCCATCGTCCGGGGAGAAGGAAAAGCAGCATGAGCACCGAAAGCGCCCCCGCCCCGCAGAGCAACGTCGCCGAAGACGTGCCGCAGCGTCCACGCATCGCCGTCTCGGCGCTGACGACGAACCTGCGCGAATACGGCCTGATCCTGGCGCTGATTGCCATCATGGTGTTCTTCCAGTTCACCACTTCCGGAACGCTGTTCAAGCCGGTGAACCTGAGCAACCTGGTGCAGCAGAACTCGTTCATCATCGTGATGGCGCTGGGCATGCTGCTGGTGATCGTCTCCGGCCATATCGATCTCAGCGTCGGCTCCGTCGCCGGCTTTATCGGCGCACTGGCGGCGATGATGATGGTCATCTGGCCGCTCGGCCCCTTGAGCAATCCGCTGGTAGTGTCGATCATCTGCCTCATCGTGGGTGGCGCGATCGGCGCGGCGCAAGGCTACTGGATCGCCTATCACCGAATACCGAGCTTTATCGTCACGCTGGCCGGCATGCTGATCTTCCGCGGCATCTGCCAGGCGCTGCTGGGCGGCGGATCCTCGGTGGGGCCGCTTCCCGCCGGCTTCAAGGCGCTCAGCTCCGGCTTCATCCCGGATGTCATCGGGCCCCTGACGCTCATCCCGCCGACAGTGAACGCGGCCGGCAAGACCATCATCGGCAGCGGACTGACGCTGCACATGACGACGATCGTGCTAGGCCTGATCGCTGTGCTGGCCTACGCCTATTTCGGGCTGAGGACACGACGCAAACGCGAACGCCATGGCTATGAGGCCGAGCCCTTTCCCCTGTTCGTCATCAAGACGCTGGTTGGCAGCGCGCTGGCACTGTTCCTGGTCTACCAGTTCGCCAGCTACAGGGGCCTGCCGGTGGTGCTGCTCGTCATGGGCGTGCTGATCTCGCTGTTTGTCTTCGTCACCAAGCGCATGACCATCGGCCGCCGCATCTACGCAATGGGCGGCAACGCCAAGGCGGCGCAGCTGTCAGGCATCAAGACAGAACGGCTGACGCTGATGGTGTTCGTCAACATGGGCGTGCTGTCGGCACTTGGCGGCCTGATCATCGCGGCGCGGCTGGGACAGGCGGTCCCGGCTGCCGGCCTCGGCAGCGAGCTCGATGTGATCGCGGCCGTCTTCATCGGCGGTGCCTCGGCGATGGGCGGTGTCGGCCAGGTCATCGGCGCGGTGGTCGGCGGCTTCATCATGGGCGTGATGAACAACGGCATGTCGATCATGGGCGTCAATGTCGACTGGCAGCAGGTGGTCAAAGGCCTGGTGCTGCTCGGCGCCGTGATCTTCGACGTCTACAACAAGAACAAGGCCTGACGGGCCAGCGAGGCAACGAGGAAGGCATACGGGTCCAGATCGCGATGCTGCCGGCAACCCGCCGGCGTCAAGAAGTCCCTCAGGGACCAAGCTCGCGAGCGCAATCCGGACGAAGAATTTCACCCGTGGCGCGGCGAGGTCCGAGCCGCGCAGGTTAGGGTTTGCCAAATGGCAACCGGGTCAAGACAAAGAGAGGATTCATCATGCTGATCTCCCAGATTCTCGATGACGCCGAGACCATCCGTGTCGTTGCCCGCAACGGCGGCAAGACCCGGATCATCAACGGCGCCCGCAGCGTCTACTCGCTGGCGATGGAGGCCGCCCGCACCGGCGTCGGCCTTGTCGCGCTGATCGAACGCAAGGGGCTTGGCGAGACGGTCGATCTCGAGGCGGCCTACAAGAAGGGACGGCTGCTGTCGCCGATCAACCATCCCGATCCGGCGCATCTGCACCTGACCGGTACCGGACTGACGCATCTCGGCTCAGCGGCGACACGCGATTCCATGCACAAGAAGCTCAGTGCCGACGGTGAAGAACAGCTGACCGATTCCATGAAGATGTTCCGCATGGGGCTGGAGGGCGGCAAGCCCGCGAAAGGCCAGATCGGCGTGCAGCCGGAATGGTTCTACAAGGGCAACGGCACGATGGCGGTGGCGCCAGGTGCGGCACTCCTGTCACCGGCTTTCGCCAAGGACGCCGGCGAAGAGCCCGAGGTCGCCGGGATCTACGTCATCGGCGACGACGGCGCGCCGTTCCGCGTCGGCTTCACGCTGTCGAACGAGTTTTCCGACCACGTCACCGAGCGCGTGAACTATCTGTTCCTCGCCCATTCCAAGCTGCGCAACGCTTCGTTCGGGCCGGAGATCCTGATCGGCGATCTGCCGTCCGATATCAGGGGCACCTCGCGCATCGTGCGCGACAACGACGTGCTGTGGGAAAAGCCGTTCCTGTCCGGCGAAGCGAACATGTCGCACACCATCGCCAATCTCGAACATCACCACTTCAAATATGCGGCTTTCCGCCAGCCGGGCGACGTGCATGTGCACATGTTCGGCACTGCGACGCTGTCCTTCGCCGACGGCATCAGTACTGAAGCGGGCGACGTGTTCGAGATCGAGGCCAAGGATTTCGGTCTGCCGCTGCGCAATCCGCTCGAGATCGAACAGCCGGTGAAGGTGGCGGTGAAGGCGCTGTGAGGCGTCGATGACAGCGTGATCTCCCCCCTCGTGGGGGAGATGGCCGGCAGGCCAGAGGGGGGCGCTGTCCGGCCAATGTCTCCATCACTTGGTTTTTCTTTCGAACCAGTCTGCTGGTGCAGAGAGGCTGGCGATCCTTCGCGCCCCCCTCTGCCTTGCCGGGCATCTCCCCCACGAGGGGGGAGATTGGCGGCTTCAACGCCTCAATAGATATCGAAGTCGAAATACTTGGCCTGGATCTTCTTGTAGGTGCCGTCGGCGACGATCGCGTCGATGGCCGCATTGAGCTTGTCGCGTAGCGCCGTGTCTTCCAGGCGAACGGCAATGCCGGCTTGTGTCTCCGTGCCCTTGACGTCGCCGACCAGCTTGCAGCAGCCGTCGCTTGCCTTCTTCAGCCAGTCCATCAGCACGAACTTGTCCGAGATCACAGCGTCAAGCCGGCCGTTCGTCAGGTCGGTGATCGCTTCTTCCTGGGTCGGGTAGAGTTTTGCCTCGGCGCCAGCCTTGCCATATTCATTCTGGGCATAGTCGGCCTGCGTGGTCGAGGCCTGCGCGCCGACCGTCTTGCCGGCAAGGGCTGCCGGTTCGGTCGAGGTGAGATCGCTGTCCTTCGGCGCCACCAAAGCGAGCGGTGTCGTATAGTATTTGTTGGTGAAGGAGACCTGCTTCTTGCGCTCCTCGGTGATGCTCATCGAAGCGATGATGGCGTCGAACTTCTTCGCCTGCAGGGCGGGAATGATGCCGTCCCAGTCCTGGGTGACGATTTCGCACTCGACCTTCATCTGCGCGCACAGCGCATTGGCGATGTCGATATCGAAGCCTTCGACCTTGCCGTCCGAAGTGATGGTGTTGAACGGCGGATAGGCGCCCTCGGTGCCGATCTTGATTTTCTCGGCTGCCTGCACCGATAGAGAGCCGGCCGCCAACACCAGCATGGCAGCGCCTGCTGCCGATATGATCCATTTCGAAATCTGCATTTTCTTGGTTCCCCTTGAACGCCGCCAGCTTGACGACCAGCAAGGCAGCCAAGCATGGCGAGCCAGCGCAGGCAAGTATTTTGCCTGGGGGGTAGTGGGGTTCAGCGCGCGGCGCGGAAATGCTTGGACAGCTTCAGGCCCTGCGCCTGGTAATTGGAGCCGAGATCGGTGCCATAGAGCGCCTGCGGCCGCTTCAGCATATGCTCGTAGACCAGACGGCCGACGATCTGGCCATGATCGAGGATGAACGGCACTTCGTGGCTGCGCACTTCCAGCACCGCCCGGCTGCCGGTGCCGCCGGATGCCGAATGGCCGAAGCCCGGATCGAAGAAGCCGGCATAGTGGACCCGGAACTCGCCGACCAGCGGATCGAAAGGCGTCATCTCGGCGGCGTAGAGCGGCGGCACATGCACCGCTTCCTGGCTGACGAGGATGTAGAACTCATCGGGGTCGAGCACCAACTCGCCGGCGCCGCTCTTGTGGATCGGCTCCCAGAAGTCGACGACCTCCTGTGCGGCGCGTTTGTCGACATCGACGAGACCGGTGTGATGCTTGCCGCGATAGCCGACAAGCCCGTTTTGATCGCCGTTGAGGTCGATCGACAACGCGATGCCGCCGCCGGAGATGTTCGGCGGCTCGGTGGCAACCAGCATCTCCGTGCGATGCAGTTCGTGCAGTTCGGCTTCCGACAGCAGCGCATTGCCGGTGCGGAAGCGTATCTGCGACAGGCGCGAGCCGGTGCGCGCGACGATCGGGAAGGTGCGCGGGCTGACCTCCAGATAGAGCGGCCCGTGATAGCCGGCGGCGATCTTGTCGAACTCATGGCCGCGATCGGTCATGACGCGGGTGAAGATGTCGAGCCGCCCGGTCGAACTCTTGGGATTGGCCGAAGCCGAAATGTCCGCCGGCAATGCCAGGCTTTCAAGCAAGGGCACGATATAGACGCAGCCGGTCTCCAGCACCGCGCCCTCGGCCAGGTCGATCTCGTGCAGTTGCAGCCGGTCGAGCTTTTCCGAAACCTTATGGTTGGGACCCGGCAGGAAGGAGGCACGCACCCGCCAGGCCTTGTCGCCGAGCCTGAGATCAAGGCTGGCCGGCTGGATCTGGTCGGCGTCAAGCGCACGCGCCGACTTCAGCGCGCCGGACTGGAACAGCGCCGAGATGTCCTGATCGGGAAGAATGCCTGTCTGCCGCAAGGCTCTGCTCCTAGAGGGCAGGCTTTTTCGGAACCTGCTTGGTACAAACCTCTTAATGAAGCCGGCAATTGACGCAAGCGTGGCACGGGTCTAAAGGGTCATTATCCCGTGGTGATTTGGCCGGTCGGCTTGCAGCCACGTTAAACAAGTCGCTAAAGGACCGTCGGGCCGCAAGGCCGTATGGACCGGTTGCGACTTTCGCGGCCGGTTTTTTTGTGTCTGGAAGAAGAGCGATGAGCACCAACAAGCGCAACTGGAAGCCTCAGACGGCACTCGTGCACAGCGGAACGCTGCGTTCCGCTTTCGGCGAAACGTCGGAAGCGATTTACCTCACCCAGGGCTACGTCTACGAAACGGCGCAGGCCGCCGAAGCCCGTTTCAAGGGTGAGGAGCCGGGCTTCATCTATTCGCGCTACGCCAATCCGACCGTCGACATGTTCGAAAAGCGCATGTGCGCGCTGGAAGGTGCGGAGGACGCCCGCGCCACCGCCTCCGGTATGGCCGCGGTGACGGCAGCGCTTCTGTGCAGCGCCAGGGCCGGCGACCATATCGTGGCGGCGCGCGCGCTATTCGGCTCCTGCCGCTGGGTGGTCGAGACGCTGGCGCCGAAATACGGCATCGAAGCGACGCTGGTCGACGGCACCGACATCGCCAACTGGGAAAAAGCGGTGAAGCCGAACACCAAGCTGTTCTTCCTGGAGAGCCCGACCAACCCGACGCTGGAAGTGGTCGACATCGCCGCGGTTGCCTCGCTTGCCAATTCGATCGGTGCCAGGCTGATCGTCGACAATGTCTTCGCCACGCCCTTGCAGCAAAAGCCGCTGCAGCTCGGCGCCCACATCGTCGTCTATTCGGCGACCAAGCACATTGACGGCCAAGGGCGCTGTCTCGGCGGCGTCATCCTGTCGGACAAGAAGTGGATCGACGAGAACCTGCACGACTATTTCCGCCACACCGGGCCTAGCCTGTCACCTTTCAACGCCTGGACGCTGCTGAAGGGCTTGGAGACGCTGCCGCTGCGCGTACGCCAGCAGACGGAAAGCGCGGGCCGGATCGCGGATTTCCTGGCCGAGCGGCCGGAAATCGCCCGTGTCATCTATCCCGGCCGGGCCGACCACCCGCAGGCCGATGTCGTCAAGAAGCAGATGTCGGGCGGCTCGACGCTGATCTGCCTCGACGTCAAGGGCGGCAAGCAGGCGGCCTTCGCCCTGCAGAACGCGCTCGACATCGTGCTGATCTCCAACAATCTCGGTGACGCCAAGAGCCTGATCACCCATCCGGCGACGACGACGCACAAGAATTTGAGCGACGAGGCGCGTGCTGAACTCGGCATCGGGCCGGGCACGCTCAGGCTGTCGGTCGGCCTGGAAGACACCGACGATCTGCTGGAGGATATCGCGCAGGCGCTGAAGGCCAAATAGGAGGCCTTTGGCTTTCAGGCGCCGGACGGCGTCTCTTCCAGCTCGGCCGCCTTTGTGCCGATCGTCATCGCATTGCCGCGCCACTCGACGGCACCGCCGAGCCAGCCGCGCGCCCACATCGCCGGCAGAATCAGGTCGCGCATTGCCATCGCCGCGACCATGCGTGGCGACAGGTACCAGCCCTTTGAGCGGGCCAGAATGCACTCGGGAAGGTAGAAGGCTGCCAGCACGGCAATGGCGGTTGCCCAGAGGCTGATGCCGGCGCTTGCCGCCGCAATCAGCGCCAGCACCAGCGGCACCACCGCGCCAGTCAGGATTTCAGGCGCGAAGAACAGGGGAAAGGTGACGCGGCGCAGGCGAGCCCAACGGGCCTGGCGCGACCAGATCTCGCCAAATGTGCGCAGGCCGAGCGGCTGCTCGAAGGGCGAGGCGACGAGATTGACGCGCAGGCCGAGGCCATTGACCAGCTTGGTCGCGGCGGCGTCCTCGGCGATCTCGGCGGCCAGCGCGCGGATGCCGCCATTGGCATCGAGCATCGGCTTGTTCCAGAGCATGCTCTTGCCTTGGGCAAAGCCAAGGCCAAGCGCCTCGCCCGCATATTGCCAGCGTGCCTGCAGCGTGTTGAGGAAAACGCATTCGACTTCAGCCCAGAAGCCGGCCGGCCGCGAACCGATCGGCGTCGAGCAGACAAGGCCAGTGTCCGGCCGCCATGCAGCCATCAGGTGCTGGACGTAGTCTCTCGGCATCAACACGTTGGAATCGGCCAGGATCACCCAATCGTGCCGCGCCGCTTCCCAGCCCTTGACGCAATTGTTGAGTTTCGGATTGGCGCTGATGCGGTCGTCGCCGACCAACAGCCGGGCCGGCACCTTGGGAAACAGGACAATCGCCCTGTTTATCAGTTTGACCACCGGATCGTCGGCATGGGCGACGCAGAAGACCAGCTCGTAGCGCGGCCAGTCGAGCGAGAAGGCGCGCTCCAGTGTCTCGTGCGTGAAGGGTTCCACGCCACGCGACGGCACGACGATCGACACCGGCCGCGGCTTGCCGACGGGCGGCGCTATAATGCGGCGCCGTTTCAGACGCGACGCGGCAAGCACGATGCTGGCGAGATTTGAGAGGATGAGAGCAGTTGAAAGCGCGGCGGCTATGAGAGTGAGTTCCATCGAGATCCGGTAGCTCCAGGAAAGCCGCCCACCAGAACAATCTAGGGGGATGACGACAGATCTCAACAGTTCGACAGAGCGCCCGAGTCGCGCGGCATTGATCGGCACAGACCATCATTGACCATTGTCACGTGTCACTTAAATGACATTCTTTGCCGGCACCTGCACATCAGACCGCGATGACAGGATGCGTACCGTTGACCGGCCACCACGGAGCGCCGAAAGTTACAGGATTGTTTTGGAGCCGCTTATGTACAGCGCCGTCACGCGCAACATCGAAGTGCAGGTCAGGCCGTTCTATCTGGAGGACCGCTCGGATCCGTCCGAGAACCGCTATGTCTGGGGCTATCAGATAACGATCGACAATCAGTCGGACGACTTCGTGCAGCTGTTGTCGCGCTATTGGCACATCACCGACGGCACCGGCCGGGTCGAAGAGGTACGCGGCCCAGGCGTCGTCGGCGACCAGCCCGAACTCAATCCCGGCGACAGCTACCAATACACGTCCGGTTGCCCGCTCTCGACACCGTCCGGCATCATGGTCGGGCACTACACGATGCGCAACGAGCGGGGCGAGACGTTCGACATCGCCATCCCCGCCTTTTCACTCGACCTGCCGGGGACGCGGCGGACGGTGAACTAATTTGCCTCGCCGGCCGCGAGGCAGCCGGCGAGGCGTGTTTTCTCTACTGAGCCGCAAATTCCGCCGGGTCGAAGTCGTATTGCTTCGAGCAGAATTCGCAGGCGACGTGGATGCCGCCATCTTCGGTGCTGTCCTTGATCTCCTGCGCGGAGAAACCCTCCAGGATGCCGCGGATCTTGTCCCGGGAGCACGAGCACTGGTCGGCGACCGGAACGCCGCCAAAGACGCGCACGCCATGCTCGTGGAACAGCCTGTAGAGCAGCCGCTCGGCGCCGATCGTCGGGTCGATCAGTTCGGTCGGCTCGATGGTGCCGAGCAGCGCCAGCAACTCCTGCCAGGAATTGTCGGCCGGATCGTGGATCTCCTCGCGCGGATCGCCATCGCCGCCAGGCAGGTCCGGCACACGCATGCGCTCTGGCGATTGCGGCAGGAACTGCGCCAGGATGCCACCGGCGCGCCACTGCTCGCGGGCGCCGCCAGGGCCGGGCGTCAGCAGCTTGGCCACCGAAAGCCTGAGATCGGTCGGAATCTGCTCCGACTGACGGAAATAGGTGCGTGCCGCATCTTCCAGCGTCTCGCCATCGAGCTGGACGATACCCTGATAGCGCTGCGTGTGAGCGCCCTGATCGATGGTCAGCGCCAGCACGCCGGTGCCGAGCAGGGTCTGCTGGGACGTTTCGCCCGCCGCGACCAGCGCTTCCAGCCGGTCGGCATCGAAACGCGCATAGGCGCGCAGCGCCGAGGGTGTGGAAAAATCCGCGACCAGCATGTCGACAGGCCCGTCGGTGCGGGTCTGCAGGATGAACTTGCCCTCGAACTTTAGCGAAGTGCCGAGCAGCACCGTCAGCACACAGGCTTCCGCCAGCAGGCGGGCGACCGGCTCGGGATAGTCGTGGCGGCCAAGGATGGCGTCGAGCATTGGCCCGAGCTGGACGGTGCGGCCGCGCACGTCGAGCGGGCCGACCTCGAAGGGCACGACGTGATCGTCGCCGGCGTAGCCGAATTCGCCGAGTTTGGGGTGATGTTCAGTCACTTGATAGGTTTCCAACATAACAAAGCTCCAGGGCGCGGCCATGCCGCCCTGTCGGGAGCATGCGTCGAAACGCGCTTGATTTGCGTGATGTGGCGCAAATAGGCATCACACCCCGGCAGATCAAGCTCCCAGGCTCAAGCGCCGAGACACCAGGCGAGCACGGCCTTCTGGGCATGGAGCCGGTTCTCGGCCTCGTCGAAGACCACCGAATGCGGCCCGTCGATGACTTCGTCGGTCACTTCCTCGCCGCGATGCGCCGGCAGGCAGTGCATGAACAGCGCGTCCGGCTTGGCCTTGGCCATCAGCTTGGCATTGACCTGGTAGGGCGAGAACACGTTGTGGCCGCGGGCGCGATGCTCCTGGCCCATCGATACCCAGCAATCGGTGACGATGCAGTCGGCCTGATCGACGGCTTCCTCGGGCGAGCGGGTGAAGTGCAGCTTGCCGCCATGCGCCTGCGACCAGTCGATATGCTTCTGCGCCGGCTCGCTGCCCTCGGGCACGGCGACGTTGAGGTTGAAGCGGAACCGGGCCGAGGCTTCGAGCAAGGAATGCAGCACATTGTTGCCGTCGCCGGTCCAGGCGATGGTCTTGCCGGCGACCGGACCGCGATGTTCCTCGAAGGTCATGATATCAGCCATCAGCTGGCAGGGATGGGTGTCATCGGTCAGTCCGTTGATCACCGGAACGGTAGCGTTCTCGGTCAGCTCCAGCAGCCGCTCATGCGAGGTGGTGCGTATCATGATCGCATCGACATAGCGCGACAGCACCTTGGCGGTGTCGGCGATGGTCTCGGAACGGCCGAGCTGCATCTCGGTGCCGGTCAGCATGATGGTCTCGCCGCCAAGCTGACGCATGCCGACGTCGAAGGAGACGCGCGTGCGCGTCGACGGCTTGTCGAAGATCATCGCCAGCACCTTGCCTTCGAGCGGCTTGGTCCGCTCGCCGGCCTTGAGGCGCGCCTTTCGCACCACCGCATCGTCCAGCATGAAGCGCAGATCGCCTTCGGAGACGGCGGAAAGATCGGTGAAATGGCGAACTGACATCAGCAATGGTTCCGGGATTACTTCGCGGCGGCGGCGGCGATCGCCTCCGCCAGGCCCTTGGCGCCGGCGCGGATGCGGTTGAGTGCGTCGTGGATCTCGGCGTCGGTGACGGTGAGCGGCGGCAACAGGCGAATGACGTTGTCGCCGGCCGGAACCGTAAGCAGGTGCTGGTCGCGCAATGCCATGTTCACCTTGGTGTTGGGCATGGCGCATTTGAGGCCGAGCATCAGCCCGGTGCCCCTGATGTCCTCGATGACCTCGGGAAACTCGTCGGCGACCGACGCAAGCCCCTGCTTCATCAGCAGCGCCTTGCGCTGGACGTCTTCCAGGAAGCCGTCTTCCAGCACGACATCGAGCACGGCGTTGCCGACCGCCATGGCCAGCGGGTTGCCGCCGAACGTGGTGCCATGCACGCCTGCGGTCATGCCGACGGCCGCTTCGTCCGTGGCAAGGCAGGCGCCCATCGGGAAACCGCCGCCAATGCCCTTGGCGATCGCCATGATGTCTGGCGTAACCCCTGACCATTCATGCGCGAACAGCTTGCCGGTGCGGCCGATGCCGCACTGGACCTCGTCGAAGATCAGCAGCAGGCCGTGCTGTTCGCACAATTGCCTGAGCCGCTTCAGCGATTGCGTCGGCACCGGACGGATACCGCCCTCGCCCTGGACCGGCTCGATCAGGATGGCGGCCGTCTCCGGCGTGATCGCCTTTTCGGCGGCGTCGATGTCGTCGAAACCGACCTGATCGAAACCTTCGACCTTGGGGCCGAAGCCTTCGAGATATTTGTATTGGCCGCCGGCCGCGATGGTGGCCAGCGTGCGGCCATGGAAGGCGCCTTCGAAGGTGATGACGCGGAAGCGCTCGGCGTGGCCGTTGACGAACTGATAGCGCCGCGCCGTCTTGATTGCGCATTCCAGCGCCTCGGCGCCGGAATTGGTGAAGAACACCTTGTCGGCGAAAGTGGCGTCGACCAGCCGTTCGCCAAGCCGGCTCTGCCCCGGGATCTCATAGAGATTGGAGACATGCCAGAGCTTGGCGGCCTGTTCGGTGAGTGCTGCCACCAGATGCGGATGGCTGTGGCCCAGCGAATTGACGGCGATGCCGCCGGCGAAATCGAGATATCGCTCGCCCTTGTCGGTAATCAGCCAGGTGCCTTCCCCGTGGTCGAAGGCCAGGGGTGCGCGAGCAAAGGTCTCGTAAAGCGCCGAACCGCTCATTATATGCGTCTCCGGTACCGGAAAATCAAAAAAGCCGCCAAAGCGGCGGCCTGTGCGGCTTATCGTGTTTTTCGGCCATGAAGTCAACGAAAACGTCGCGTAGTGCCGCGCGGCAAGCCCTCTGACGAGACGCCGGCTCATAAGCGACCGGGCAAGTTGGGGAAAACCGAAAAAACCGATTCGTGTTGCGCTTGGGACTCTTGTCACCGAGTCAGCGCATAGAGTAGTTGTAGACGAGAAATAACTAGATTTCGTGCGGCGGACCTAATCACCAGATATATGTGGTGTCTGCCCCGGCAAATAGTGCCGGGTCGGGAGTGGATTCCGGTTGCCGCACGCTTAGCAGGAGCGCGGTCTCATGAACTGGACTGACGAGCGGGTAGAACTCTTGAGGAAACTGTGGTCGGAGGGTCTGAGCGCAAGCCAGATTGCTGCGCAGCTTGGGGGGGTCAGCCGCAATGCGGTCATCGGCAAGGTGCATCGGCTGAAATTGTCGGGCCGCGGACGCTCGACCGCCGCGCCGGCACGCCAGAAGAAGGCGGCGCAAGGATCGACCGTTCAGAAATCGGTATCGCGTGCCGCGACGGCTACGCGCCACGTCACGACCTCGATTGGCGCGACTGCGTTGCAGACGCAGTTCGACGCCGAGCCGGTGGCACGCCACTACATCCGCCCGGTCGAGAATGTCGTGTTGCCGATCTCGCGGCACCTGCAGCTCGTCGAGCTGACCGAGCGGACCTGCAAATGGCCGAACGGCGATCCGCTTTCGGAGGACTTCCATTTCTGCGGCAACGAGGCCGCCGAAACCGGCCCCTACTGCAAGTACCACGCCCGCGTGGCGTTCCAGCCGGCATCGGAGCGGCGGCGGAGCCGCTGAGCGAATAGCGAATAGCGAATAGCGAATAGCGAATAGCGACTGATTGAGCTTCCACGAGGAGGCAATACTGTTTTTCCCTATTCGCTACTCCCTATTCGCTATTTGCTCTGTTTCACAGCCATCCATTCTTGCGAAACCGCCAGTAGAGAAACGCGCAGATCAGCGCGATCGTGGCCAGCACCATTGGGTAGCCGTATTCCATCTTCAGTTCCGGCATATCGCTGAAATTCATGCCGTAGATGCCGGCGAGCGCCGTCGGCACCGCCAGGATGGCGGCCCAGGAGGCGAGCTTCTTGGTGTTCGCCGTTTCCTGACTCTGGCCGACCAGCAGACTGGCTTCGAAAGCGAACGCCAGCACCTCGCGCAGGCTGTCGATCTTTTCCTGGACGGTGCGGATGTGATCGGTGACGTCGCGAAACAACGGATGCATGGCCGTATGGATCTGCGGCAGTTCGGCGCTGGTCAGCCGGCGGCAGACTTCGACCAACGGCAGCGCCGCATTGCGCAGGCGCAAAAGATCGCGGCGCAGCATATAAAGCCGCTCGATGTCGGGCCCGGTCATCGGCTTCAACAGAATCTTGTCCTCGATCGCCTCGACCTCGTCCTCGATCTGCTCGAGCACCGGCATGTAATTGTCGACGATGAAATCGAGAATGGCGTAGAGGACAAAATCCTCGCCCTTGGCCAACGAATGCGGGCAGCTTTCCCAATGCTGACGAACGGCGGCATAGGAGGTGGAAGGGCCGTGCCTGACGCTGACAATGTAGCCGCTGCCGACGAACAAATGGGTCTCGCCAAAGGTCACCCGACCGTCGATCAGCTGCGCGGTGCGGGCGACGATGAACAGCGCATCGCCATATTGCTCGATCTTCGGCCGCTGGTGCGGGTGCTCGGCATCCTCGATTGCCAGCTCATGCAGGTGAAACTGCGCCTGGACGCGCAGCAAGAGATTGCGGTCGGGCTCGAGCAGGCCAATCCAGACGACATGACCGGATTTTTTTGCCCATTCGCCGGCTTCCTCGATGGGGATGTCGGCGATGCGACGCCCGGCTGTGTAGACGCCGCAAGCGATAATGCCGGAGGCAGGCGCAGACGCCGGGGTCAGGTTCCGAACATTTTCCATCACGACCTCCCGAAGAAAATCCACGGACGAGGATAGAGGCAAAGCCCGGAAAGCTTAGCTTATTTCGGGTGACGGTTCGAGAGGCGGCCGTTCACTTCACTGGCAGCGTCTCGGAAAGGCCGATCTTGTCGGTCTTGTCGCCCTTGGGCCGCTCAGCCGGCAACTGCTCGCCGGTGACGATGTAGTAGATGGTCTCGGCGATGTTGGTGGCGTGATCGCCGATACGCTCGATGTTCTTGGCGCAGAACAGCAGGTGCGTGCAGGGCGTGATGTTGCGCGGATCTTCCATCATGTAGGTCAGCAATTCGCGAAACAGCGACGTGTACATGGCGTCGATCTGGTCGTCGCGGTCGCGCACGAAGCCGATTTTCTCCACCGAGCGGGACGCGTAGACGTCGAGCACTTCCTTGAGCTGGGTCAGCGCCAGATTGGCCAGGGCCTCGAGGCCGCGGAACAGGCTGGTCGGCTGGCGTCCGTCGGTGACGGCGACCACCCGCTTGGCAACGTTCTTGGCGAGGTCGCCAACCCGTTCGAGATCGGCGGAGATGCGAATGGTCCCGACGATCTCGCGCAAATCCGTCGCCATCGGCTGACGCCTGGCAATGATGATGATCGCCTTATCGTCGATTTCGCGTTGCCCTTCATCCAGCACGGCATCGTCGTGGATGACCTTCTCAGCGAGGCTGGGATCGGCATTGACCAAAGCGGTGATAGCCTGCTCGACCATGCGCTCGGCATGGCCGCCCATCGCAGCGATGCGCTTCGACAGATATTTCAGCTCGTCGTCATAGGCGCTGACGATGTGCACGGACTGCATGGCAATATGCCTTCCCATGGGGTGTTTTGATTTTGAGTCGTTTCCTCGAATCCCCGCTGATACGCTAGCCGGATGACAGAAAAAAGAAACAGTCCCCTCTAAACTAGGGCGATATTAGTGCGTCGGCAAATGAACCGAGAAGGCCGCGCCCTTGCCAACCTCGGACTTGATCGAAAGCCTGGCATTGTGACGCGTCAGGATATGCTTGACGATCGACAGGCCAAGGCCGGTGCCCTTCTGGGTCCGGCTGGTCTCGACATCGACGCGGTAGAAGCGCTCGGTGATGCGCGGAATGTGCTCCTCGGGAATGCCGGGGCCAAAGTCCCTGATGGTTACGTCGATGCCGGGCTCCGAGCCGGCATCGCTATGCGCGATCGACACCACGACGCGCCCGCCCGACTGCCCGTACTTGCAGGCGTTTTCCAGGAGGTTCTCGAAAACCTGGAAAAGCTCGTCGCGATCTCCCGGCACATCGAGCGGCTCGTCGGCATAATCCCGCTCGATGGCAACGCTGTTTTCCCTGGCCAGTGGTCCGAGCGAATCGATGACGCTGTCGACTGTCTCGCGCAGATCGACCTCGGTTCCCGGCTTCAGATAAGGCTTCATCTCCAGCCGCGACAGCGACAACAAATCGTCGATCAGACGCGCCATGCGACCGGTCTGGCTCTGCATGATCTGCAGGAACTGATCGCGCGCCGCCGGGTCGTTGCGGGCCGGGCCGCGTAGCGTTTCGATGAAGCCGGCGATGGAGGCGAGCGGCGTGCGCAGCTCGTGGCTGGCATTGGCGATGAAGTCGGCGCGCATGCGGTCGATCCTGCGCGTTTCGCTCTGGTCCTTGAACACCAGCACATAGAGATCGGTGGCGTGACCGACCGAGGATGCGCTCACCCGGTAAGCCCGTTCGACCGGCAGCTTCTCCGTATAGTCGACCACATCGGAGGCGACATCGCCCGACAGCACGCCGTCCAGCAGAGCCTGCATTTCCGGCGCCCGGAACTTCAACGACAGCGACATGCCCGGCGCGATCCCGCCAAAGGCGGCGAAAGCAGCGGCATTGGCATGCACGATGGTGGCGGTCCGGTCGAAGATGATCAGCGGATCGGCGACGGCAGCCGCCAGATATTCACCGGAGAGCCGCTGCAAGCCGATGGCCTCAATGGCAGCGCCGCTCTCGGTGGATTGGCGCGCGCCGGCGGCCGGCAGCATTGCTGCAGCAAGCAGTAGAAGCAGCGCCGGCAACAGGGCGTAGGCAGAAATACCCGCAAAGGCAAAGGCGATCAAAACAGCAACCACGCCAGCCGCAAGCAGCCAACGGCTGTTCCACAGCCGTATGGCCAGGGTTTGCGCCACACCTTTCTGCTCCAGGTCAGCCATTCGCTCGCGCGCCCCGCACCCTATGCATTCGCCGGTCGCGCGGCGGCGGAAACTTCCGCTGGACCGCTCCGGAGGCTCCCAATAGCATGAGTCCGGAAGCTGGAAAGGGTTCGTCTCGATGAAAAAAGCCAAGGAAAGTCCCGCCGCGCCGACTTCGGGACCGCTGAAGATCAGGATCGACGGCAAGGAGCGGGAGTTCGACATCGAGAACCCCGTGCTTCCCGACTGGGTCGAGGACAAGAAGCTGACCGCCGGCGGCTATCCCTACGACAAGAAGATGAAAAACGACGAGTATGACGCGACGCTCGAGAAGTTGCAGATCGAGCTGGTCAAGGCGCAGGCCTGGCTGCAGTCGACCGGCAAACGGGTGATGGCGCTGTTCGAAGGCCGCGACGCCGCCGGCAAGGGCGGCACGATCTTCGTGGTGCGCCAGTACCTCAACCCGCGCACGGCACGCAATGTAGCGCTGACCAAGCCTACCCCGACCGAGCTGGGGCAATGGTACTACCAGCGCTATGTCGACCATTTCCCGACATCGGGCGAGTTCGTCACCTTCGACCGATCCTGGTACAACCGCGCCGGCGTCGAGCCGGTGATGGGTTTCTGCACGCCGCAGCAGCACGAGCATTTCCTCGACGAGACGCCGCATTTCGAGCGGATGATCTCCAACGAGGGCATCCACTTCTTCAAATTCTGGCTGGACATAGGCCGGGAAACCCAGCTCGAGCGCTTCCACGATCGCCGCTACAGCCCGCTGAAGAGCTGGAAGTTTTCGCCGATCGACGTTGCCGGCATTACCAAGTGGGACGATTACACAGAGGTGCGCGACACCATGTTCGAGCACACCCACAAGGAGTTCGCGCCTTGGATCATCGTGCGGGCCAATGACAAGCGGCGCGCGCGGCTGGCGGTCATGCGGCGCATCCTGTCGTCGCTGCCCTATGATGGGCGCGATCTCGACATGATCGGCAAGGAGGACAAGAAGATCATCGGCGAAGGGCCGTCGTTTTTGAAAGAATAGGCTGGCCTGGGAAAACAGGACTGACGCATTTTGCGCCGCGCAGCCAAGGCCGCGCGGCGATGCTTTTATCCTCGCGGCTCCTAAAGCGCGTCGCGTCGAAGCGGATTCATGCGCCGCGCTTTAGGTCTTTGCTTCCATGCATGTCGTTGTCTCAAAACCGGGGCCACTTTGAGCGACATGCATTAAGCCGCCAGCCGGGCGATGCGCTGCAATCGCCGCAGGGTCGTGTCATCCTGCAGCGCCTGCTGGAAAAGCGAAATTTCCTGGTCGATGCGGTCGCAGAGCGCCTGGGTATTCCCCTTCAGCAGGCCGCGCGTGTGCAGCAGGGCGGCGACCGGCTTCTTGGCAAGCTGTCTCGCGCGGCCAAGAGCCGCTTCCTCGACGCCGCCGCCCGGCACGATCTCGGCGACGAGGCCGAGCGCCCTGGCGTCTTCGGCGCGAAGCGTGTCGCCGAGGCAAAAGAAGCGGAAAGCACCGGCATAGCCGAGCTTCTGCGGCGCCAGGATGCTGGTCGCTGCATCCGGAACCAGGCCGAAATCGACGAACGGCACCCGGAACGTACTTTTGTCGGACGCGATCACCATGTCGCAATGGAACAAGATGGTGCAGCCGACGCCGACGGCATCGCCGTCGACGCAGGCAAGGATGGGCTTCGGAAATGTCGCCAGCGTACGGAAAAGATCGGTGACGGCGGCGATCAGGTTCCGGTGCTTGGTGGCGTCGAGGAATTCGGAGAAGTCGCCGCCGAGACAGAAACAGCCCGCCAGGCCGCGCAGCACGACGACGCGAACCTCCTCATTGGCGGCGGCTTCATGGAAGGTCTTTGCCAGGCTTTCATAGGCTCTCCTGTCCAGCACCGGCCGGCCGTCACTCGACGACACGGTGACCACCAGCGTGTGGTTGCGAAGTTCGGGTTGCGGGTGTGTGCTCATGACTGTCTCCGATCTCATGACGCACGCCTTTGCCCGAGCAGGTCGGGGTATCCCCTGGCCAGCACTGGAGCAAAATGATTGCGGCGCGAACGCACCACGTCGAGGGTGTGCTCGTTGAAGGTCAGCAGTGTGGCTACGACCTGCTGGTTGCCATAGGTGCGCTGATAGCCCAGCGGGGTCGCCAGGAAATGCAATTGCAAGGCGCGCAGCACCCACATCGGCTCGAACTCGATGATCACCTTGTCGACGCCGCGCTTCAGCCCCCACTCGACGAAGCCGGCGATCAATTCGGTGCCGACGGTTGAAACGCCGCGGCGGCCATCGCGAAAACCGGGAGCCACCGCATAGCGGGTCAATTCCCAGATGGTTGGGCCCGATGGCGGCGTTCCTTCCGAAAGGTCGGTCAAGACCTCGGTCAGCAGATGTGGCCGCGTGGTCGGCAACATCCTTTGATAGCCTGCGACTTCGTCACCTCTGATGACAATCTGATGCACCGCCTCGTCATGATCGAACTGGTCGAGTTCGAGCCCGTCGGGACGCCGGAGATCATCCCACCCCATCTCCTCGACAAATATCTTGTAGCGCAGCCGATGGACGGCCTCCCAAAGGTCGGGACGTTCCATCAATTCCTGGGTTGTAAGGGAAAAAAGCATTCCGCCGTCTCCTGTGTTCAGAGGAAGATACGGCCGTGCTTGGATGAGAAAATTGCGTGATCGCGTAGGCAAGAACTTCTAGGTCGGCACGGCCGACCTAACTAATGTAGCCCCGCCGGATCGCTTCCGCGACGGCCTGCACCCGGTTGACGGCACCGAGTTTGCTTTTGGCGTTAAGAAGATGTTTCTCCGAGGTGTGTTCGGAGATGCCGAGGATTTGCGAAATCTCCCATTCCGACTTGCCGACGGCGGCCCATTGCAGGCATTCGCGTTCGCGCGGCGTCAGCACGATCTGGTCGATGGTCTTGCTCGCCATCGTATGGAGCTGCATGGCGCGACCGACGGCGTAGGTCGACACCAGCGACACCTGGCCGAACTCGGCAGCGGACAATTCCACCGCCTCGCCGCCAAGCGACACCATGACGATCTGGCCGTCGAGCGTGATCAGCGGGAAGGCCAGTCCATCACGCAGTTTGAAGACACCGGCATCGCCCATCACTTCGCCGCTGCTCTTGTCTATGCGGATGCTCTGCGACGCCTCGCGCCACTGGAAGGGCGCCTGCAACTGTTTCATATGACTGACGACCGGGTCGTGATCGACATAGTTGCGCGCGACATAGCGCTCCAGCCACTCGCCAGGCCAATCGCAGAGAAGCACATGTTGCTTTTGCTGGCCGGCCGGCGTGCCAGGCTGCGGCACGGTTCCCGCCATCAGTGCGGTGAGACCGAAATCCGACGTTATGCCCAGCAGCCTTTCGCAGACCGCGGCCGCCGTTGCGGCGTGCTGCAGCTGGTCGATGAATTCCAACGTACGATCGAACTGACTCATCGCAACATCAACCCCATGTTGCCTCATGCATTGCGGCCAATGATGCGTGCCTGATTTACACTTCGCCACCGACCACGGATTGCAAATCGCATACTTATTCTATGGCTCCGACCTCGATTCTCTCACCAAGGCGGCCAAAGCTGATTTGCAAACCGGCTAAATCATATCCTGAAATCGGCGTGTTGAAATCAAAAACCATTGTGCCTGTGTCACTTTCGTACCAAAACCGGTGCAAACACGACTGTGGCGGAGTTTTATCTTGGCGTTCCAGTGGAGGTCCTTCGCCGTTGCGATGGTGATCGGATTGCTGTCGTCAGCCGACGGCGCGGGCGCCGTGACGCCTCAGGTTCCGGTTCTGTGGGATGCCAAGGAGCGGCTGCCCAAGCCAGACCTTTCGGCGCTGCCCCGGCTCCGCTTCCTGACGACCACGGATTTCCCGCCCTTCAATTTCCTCGACGGCTCGGGGAAGCTGTCCGGTTTCCACATCGATCTGGCTCGCGCCATTTGCGCCGAACTCGGCATCGTCGAAAAATGCCAGATCCAGGCACTGCCCTGGGCCGAACTGGAAGGCGCGCTGCGGAAAGGCGAAGGCGAGGCGATCATCGCTGGCATCGCCGCAACGCCTGAATCGCGCGCGACCTATGCCTTCTCGCGCTCCTACCTGCAGTTCCCGGCGCGCTTCATCATGCCGAAGAGCAAAGCGCTGACCGAACCGATCTTTGCCAAATTGCGCGGCAAGCGTGTCGGCGTGGTCGCCGGCTCGGCGCACGAGCGCATGTTGCGCGACTATTTCAATACGGTTCAGATCATCCCCTTCGACAGACCGGAAAACCTCTATGCCGATCTCAAGGCCGGCAAGCTCGACGCGGCCTTCGGCGACGGCATGCGCCTGGCTTTCTGGCTGGGCGGCTCGGATGCAGCGGGCTGCTGCCGCTTTTCCGGCGGCCCCTATCTGGCGCCCGAATATCTGGGCTCGGGCATGGCCATCGCCACCCAGGCGGACAATCCGGCGCTGGCCGCCGCGCTCGACTACGCACTGCAGGAGATTTCGATGAAAGGCACGTTTGCCGAATTTTATTTGCGCTATTTCCCGGTCAGTTTTTTCTGATCCGGTTCCCGTCAGCCTTTTCCAGCGCGCTGCTGATATTCAGGTGAGCGTACGCAGCCGCGCCTTGGCCGCGCGGCCGATGGCGGCGACGGTCAGCGTGTCGAGATCAAGCTGACGCCGGATCAGCTGCAGCACCCGCACTTCTTCCATGCGCATTTCGAGATCGACGGCGGCCACCTCGAAGGCAGCGGCGTAGGCGGTGTCGCGCAAGCGCTCGGGCAGGGCCTCGGCGACTTCAGCCAGAACGCCTTCCAGCCCATCCTTTTCGTGCAGGCGCTTCTGGCAGGCCTGGGCAACGTCGATCAGCCGGTCGTGGTTGAAATCCTCGAACACCGGCCACGAGCGGACGACGTCGCCGATCCTGGCCAGTTCGACATCGGTCATATCGCGATCGGAGGCCGAGGTGATGACCATCAGGTAGATCAGGGCTTCATGCGGCGTCGGCAATTTTTTCTCCTTGAACCGGACTTCGAAGGTAGGAATGCACTATCCGCACCGCAAGGAAAAAAGCGCCGCACGCGTTGACGCTCCGGCCACGCACGCCTAGAGACCGGTTGAAAAACCCCTTGGCGCCGGCCCGTCTTCGAAGGATTTGGGCCCGGCGAATGATTTGGAAACAGTGACATGGCGGGATCAAACATCATCGATCTCAATCCCGAGGTGCTGGCGGCCGCGGCTGAGAGCAAGGCGTGGCCGTTCGAGGAAGCCAAAAAGATAATCGAACGCTACAAAGGCGCTGACTTTCCCCAAACGATCCTGTTCGAGACCGGGTACGGACCGTCCGGCCTGCCGCATATCGGCACGTTCGGCGAGGTGGCGCGGACATCGATGGTGCGCCATGCCTTCCGCGTCCTGACGCAGGACAAGGTTGCAACCAAGCTGCTGTGCTTTTCCGACGACATGGACGGCATGCGCAAGATCCCCGACAGCGTGCCGGATCGCGCCGCACTCGAGCAGCACCTGCACAAGCCGCTGTCGTCGGTCCCCAATCCATTCGGCGGCGACTATGCGAGCTTCGCCGACCACAACAACGCGATGCTTTGCCGTTTCCTGGATACATTCGGCTTCGACTACGAGTTCGCCAGCGCGACGCAATACTACAAGTCGGGCCGCTTCGACGCGATGCTGCTGCGCGCCGCCGAACGCTATGACCAGATCATGGCGGTGATGCTGCCGACGCTCGGCCCCGAGCGGCAGGCGACCTACAGCCCGTTCCTGCCGATTTCGCCGAAGAGCGGTCGCGTGCTTTACGTTCCGATGAAGCATGTCGACGCCAAGGCCGGCACCATCACCTTCGACGACGAAGGCACGGAAACCACGCTTTCAATCACTGGCGGCCGCGTGAAGCTGCAGTGGAAGCCGGATTTCGGCATGCGCTGGGCAGCGCTTGGCGTCGACTTCGAGATGTTCGGCAAGGACCACCAGACCAACGCGGTGGTCTACGACCGCATCTGCAACATTTTGGGTGGGCGCGCGCCGGAGCATTTCGTCTACGAACTGTTCCTGGACGAGAACGGCCAGAAGATCTCGAAGTCGAAGGGCAACGGGCTGACCATCGACGAGTGGCTTACCTATGCGCCGACCGAGAGCCTGGGGCTCTACATGTACCAGCGGCCGCGGCAGGCCAAGAAGCTGTATTTCGACGTCATCCCGCGGGCCGTGGACGAATACTATACCTTCCTCGCCGCGTATCCCCGGCAGGACTGGAAGGAACGGCTGGGCAACCCGGTCTGGCATATGCATGACGGCAACCCGCCCGCCATCGACATGCCGGTGCCGTTCTCGCTGCTGCTCAACCTAGTCAGCGCTTCCAACGCGCAGAACAAGGATGTGCTGTGGGGCTTCATCTCGCGCCATACGGTGGGGGTAACGCCGAAGACGCATCCCGAACTCGACCGGCTGGTCGGCCACGCGATCCGCTATTTCGACGATTTCGTGAAGCCAACGAAAACCTTCCGTCCGGCCGACGAAGTCGAGCGCGAGGCACTGCAAGCCCTCGACACGGCGCTTGGCGAACTGCCGGCGGACGCCAATGGCGAAGCGATCCAGAATGCTTCGCTCAACGTCGCACGCAAGATCGAACGTTATCAGGACCATTCCAAGCAGAGCCCGGAAGGCGGCCCCGGCGTATCGGGCGCCTTCTTCCAGATGATCTATCAGGTGCTGATCGGCCAGGAGCGCGGTCCACGCTTCGGTTCGTTCGCCGCGCTCTATGGCGTTGCCGAGACGCGGGCGCTTATTGAGCGGGCGCTGGCTGGTCAGCTGGCTTGAGCACACCGTCGACTTCTTCGAGGATCGAACTCGGCGCCTGAGGCGCCGGGCTTGGTGCGGCCGGCATTGCCGGCATGCCGGACAGATCAGGCGCCGATCCGAAAATGCCCTTCTTCGCCATGCGCGCCTTGTCGCCGGCATCGACATAGGGCCCGCCCTTGGCGGCGCGCGCCCAGCCGTTTTCGACCAGCCATTGGCCGACATCCTGCTTGCCGATCCGGCATTCGGCGGCGACCAGGTCGCGGCCGCCCTCCGGCGGCACGGTGCAGACCACCGCGCGGCCGCGCAGGAAGGCGCGGAACGCCGTCCGCGCCCGGACGCCGCATGGCCAGGATTTGCCGTCATCGCTACAGGTCTCGTCCTGCCTTACTATGTCGATGCCGGAAACCGCGACCGAGTAACCCTTCGCCTCGATCAGGCCGGCGGCCGGCGCGACCGGCTGGAACAGCTTTGTGCCGTTCCAGTCGTCAGGCATTTTCGGCTTGGGCGGCACGGCCAATGCGAGCTTGCTCAACGGCTCGCGCGGCTCGACCCGTTCAAGCCCGTCAGAGGGCAATTCCGGTGGCGCGACGATTTCGGGATCGATCGCCCTCGAATGCGGCGCCGGCTTTGGCGGCTGTGGAGCTGCTATGGCCGATGTGGCCGGCTCTTCGGGCACCGTGTCGGTGCCCTGCTGCGCGATCGTATCGGCGCCCGGATCGAACTGGTCCACGGTGACCACGCTGTCACTTCCTTTCAGCGTGCGACCGCCGGCGACGACCATGGCCGCCATCACCGGGACCATCAGAACCAATAGGGCAATATGAAGGAGCCGCACCGGTCGGACCTACTGGCTTGCCCATACAATCCGCGCCACCCATTCGACATCGCGCATGGGAATATCGCGGTCGGGATGGTCGGGATTGAGCGAGACCAGCGCAATCGACTTGACGGTCTGGCGCTCGAGCACCTTGGCCATGACCTCGCCGGAGTTGGTCTTGACGACGACGCGATCGCCCTTGCGGGTGGTGGCGCCAGGTTCGACGATGAGGACATCGCCATTGCGGTAGAGCGGCAGCATGGAATCGCCCTGCACCTGCAGCGCATAGGAGCTCTCGGTGGCTTGCGCCGGCAGTTCGACCAGATCCCAGCCCTGCCCCACCGGAAAGCCGGCATCGTCGAAGAAGCCGCCGGCACCGGCCTGGGCAAAGCCGAGCAACGGCACCGTGCGTCTGCGGGCGACCGAAGCGCCATGACCGATCGAAGCACCATTGCTGATCCCGGGCCGGCCTTCGATCAGACCGGTGAATTCATCGAGCGAAGCGCCCGTCGCCTCGATGATCTTGGCCAGTGATTCGGTCGAAGGCCAGCGCGGCCGACCATCCGACGACAGACGCTTCGACTTGTTGAAGGCGGTGGAATCGAGCCCCGCACGCTTGGCCAGACCCGAGGCCGAAAGCGAATAGCGCTCGGCAAGAGCATCGATGGCGGCCCAGACACGGTCATGCGAGAGCATTCTTGCTCTCCTTCAAACAGGAAAAAATACCTTTTCCGTTCTAACCCCGAGCCACCATCTTGTCTACAGTCCAAGGTTGGCTCACGCCGCCTTTCTCGTCTCGCCTTTCGCATAGGGATCGAAACGCTGATAGAAGTTCTCACCCTTCTCGGCCATATCGAGCAGCAGCTTGGGCGCCTTGAACTCGGCGCCGTACTTCTTCTGCAGGCTCTTGGCGATCTTGACGAACGCCTTGGCGCCGATGCCGTCGATATAGGACAGCGCACCGCCAGTGTAGGGCGCGAAACCGAAGGCCAGGATCGAGCCTACATCAGCCTCGCGCGGGTCGGTGACGATACCCTCTTCCATCACCCGGGCTGCTTCCAGCGCGATGGTGACCAGCAGCCGCTGCTGCAGCTCCTCATAGTCGACCTTTTCGGGTGCAAGCTGCGGATAAAGCTCCTTGAGCCCCGGCCATAGCTTCTTCTTGGCGGGCTTTGCCGGATAGTCATAAAAGCCCTTGCCGTTCTTGCGGCCGAAGCGGCCATGGTCGTCGACCATGGTGTTGATCAGCGCCATCTGCTTCGGATCGACCGCCTTGTCGCCGAGGTCCCTGATGGTCTGCTTCATGATCTTCTGGGCAAGGTCGATGGCCGTCTCATCGGTCAGCGCCAAAGGCCCGACCGGCATGCCGACGGCTTTCGCAGCGTTCTCGATCATCGGCGCCGGAACGCCTTCGATCAGCATCTTGTAGGCTTCCGACATGTAGCGCAGCACGCAGCGATTGACATAGAAGCCGCGCGTGTCGTTGACGACGATCGGCGTCTTCTTGATGGCACGGACGAAATCGATCGCAGTGGCCAGCGCCTTGTCGCCGGTCTTCTTGCCCAAAATGATCTCGACCAGCATCATCTTGTCGACAGGCGAGAAGAAGTGGATGCCGATGAAGTTCTTCGGCCGCGCCGAATTCTTGGCCAGCGCCGAGATCGGGATGGTGGAGGTGTTCGAGGCGAAGATCGCCGATGGCTTCAACACGGCCTCAGCCTGTTCGGTGGCGCTCTTCTTGACGGCCGAATCCTCGAACACCGCCTCGACCACCAGATCGCAGCCGGCAAGGTCTGCATAGTCGGCCGTCGGCGTGATCAGCGACAGCAATTTGTCCTTGTCCTCCGGCTTGGCGCGGCCCTTCTTCACCTGATCCGAGATCAGGCTGTCGGAATGCGCCTTGCCCTTGGCGGCCGACTCCATGTCGCGGTCGAGCAGCACCACCGGAATGCCGGCCTTGGCGGTGACATAGGCGATGCCGGCGCCCATGAAGCCGGCGCCGAGAATGCCGATCTTCTTGAATTTGGTTTCCGGCACGCCGGCCGGGCGGCGGGCGCCCTTGTTCAGTTCCTGCAGCGACACGAACAGCGAGCGGATCATCGCCGCCGCTTCCCTGGTCTGCATGATCTCGGTGAAATAGCGCTGCTCGATGCGCAAGGCGGTGTCGAACGGAACCAGCAGGCCTTCATAGACGCATTTGAGGATCGCGGCGGCGGCTGGATAGTTGCCATAGGTCTCGCGACGCAGGATGGCGATGGCCGGCGGCCACAGATTGAAGCCGGCGGGCGAATAGATCTGGCCACCGGGCAGCTTGAAGCCCTTCTCGTCCCACGGCTGAACCGCCTTCAGGCCATTCCTGATCATCGTCTTGGCGGCCTCGACCAGCCTGGCCGGCTCGGCGATCTCGTGGATCAGGCCCATCGACTTCGCCTTCTGCGACGACAGGGTCTGGCCCGAGGTCAGCATCTGCAGCGCCTGCTGCTGATCGGTCAGCCGCGGCACGCGCTGGGTGCCGCCGGCGCCGGGGAAGATGCCGATCTTCACCTCGGGAAGCGCCATCTTGACCTTGTCGCTGTCGGCGGCGACGCGACCGTGACAGGCCAGCGACATCTCGAAGGCGCCGCCCATGCAGGTGCCGTTGATTGCCGAAACCCATGGCTTGCCGCAAGTTTCTAACTTGCGGAACAGGCCGGTCATCATGCCGGCATTGTCGAACAGCGCCTTGGTGGCCTTTTCGGCGTCCTTGCCCTTTTCAACGGCGAAGGTGGTCAGCATCTTCTGCAGCAGGGTGATGTCCGCACCGCCGGAGAAGGTGTCCTTGCCGGAGGTGATCACCGCGCCCTTGACGGCGGCGTCACCTGCCACATGATCGACAATGGCGTTCAGTTCCCGCATCGCTTCCTCGGTGAACACGTTCATCGAACGGCCCGGCATGTCCCAGGTGACCAGCGCAATGCCGTCGGCGTCGATGTCGAGGGTGAAATTGGTGTAGCTCATCGTTTCTCTCCCCGTCAGACGCGTTCGATGATCGTTGCGGTGCCCATGCCGGCGCCGATGCACAGCGTCACCAAGGCGGTGTTCAAATCACGACGCTCGAGTTCGTCCAGTACCGTGCCCAAGATCATTGCGCCGGTGGCACCGAGCGGATGGCCCATGGCGATGGCACCGCCATTGACGTTGATCTTGTCGTGCGGAATATCGAACGCCTGCATGTAGCGCAGCACCACCGAGGCGAAGGCTTCGTTGAGCTCGAACAGGTCGATGTCCGACAGCTTCATCTTGGCGCGCTTCAACAGCTTTTCGGTGACGTCGACCGGACCGGTCAGCATCAGCACTGGTTCCGAACCGATGTTGGCGAAGGTGCGGATGCGGGCGCGCGGCTTCAGCCCCATCGCCTTGCCGGCTTTCTTCGAACCGAGCAGCACGGCTGCGGCGCCGTCGACGATGCCGGACGAATTGCCGGCATGGTGGACGTGGTTGACCTCTTCGACCTCGGGATGCTTCTGCACGGCAACGGCATCGAAGCCGCCCATTTCGCCAGGCATGACGAAGGACGGATTGAGCGAGGCCAGCGACTGCATGTCGGTCGACGGTCGCATGTGCTCGTCATGATCGAGGATGGTCAGGCCATTCTGGTCCTTGATCGGAATGACGGATTTCTTGAAACGGCCGTCGGCCCAGGATTTAGCGGCACGCTTCTGGCTCTCGACCGCATAGGCGTCGACGTCGTCTCTGCTGAAGCCGTATTTGGTGGCGATCAAGTCGGCCGAGATGCCTTGCGGCACGAACCAGCCGGGCAGGCCGACCGAGGGATCCATGAACCAGGCGCCGCCGGAGGCGCCCATGCCGACGCGCGACATCGATTCGACGCCACCGGCGATGACGATCTCGTCTGCGCCTTGCGCGATCTTGGCGGCGCCGAAATTGATGGCGTCCAGCCCCGAAGCGCAGAAGCGCGAGATCTGCATGCCAGGCGCCTTGGTGTCGTAGCCGGCCTCGAAGGCGGCGGCGCGCGGAATGACCGAGCCCGCCTCGCCGACAGGATCGACGCAGCCGAAGATGATGTCGTCGACAGTGCCGGTGTCCAGCCCATTGCGGTCGCGCAACGCTTCGAGCGTCTTGGCGGCAAGCCGAACCGCCGGCACCTCGTGCAGCGATCCGTCCTTCTTGCCCTTGCCGCGCGGCGTGCGCACGGCGTCATAGACATAAGCTTCGGCCATCGTTTTGCTCCTTGGGTTTATCGAACGCGGCTCAGAGCGAACGTCCGATCAGCAATTTCATGATCTCGTTGGTGCCGCCATAGATGCGCTGGACGCGGGCGTCGCGGAACATGCGGGCGATCGGATATTCATTCATGTAGCCATAGCCCCCATGCAATTGAAGGCATTCGTCGACGACTTTTCCCTGCAGGTCGCTGAGCCAGTATTTGGCCATCGACGCGGTCACGGGATCGAGGCCCCCGGCGATGTGGCGGGTGACGCAATCATTGTAGAAGACGCGACCGATGGTGGCTTCGGTCTTGAGTTCGGCCAGCTTGAACTGGGTGTTCTGGAAATCGATGATCGCTTTGCCGAACGCCTTGCGCTCCTTGACGTAGTCGATGGTCAGCGCCAGTGCCCGTTCGATCATGGCGATCGCCCCGGTGCCGATCTGCAGCCGCTCCTGCGGCAATTGCTGCATCAGCTGGACGAAGCCCTGCCCCTCTTCATGGCCGAGCAGATTGGAGGTCGGCACGCGCATATCGTTGAAGAACAGTTCCGACGTGTCGTTGGCCTTCAAGCCGATCTTGTCGAGGTTGCGGCCACGCTCGAACCCTTCGACCTCATCGGTCTCGACGACGATCAGCGAGGTGCCCTTGGCGCCCTTCTCCGGATCGGTCTTGGTGACGACGATGATGAAGTTTGCAAGCTGGCCATTGGTGATGAAGGTCTTGGAACCGTTGATCTTGTACTGATTGCCATCCTGCTGCGCTCGCGTCTTGACGCCTTGCAGGTCGGAACCGGCGCCGGGTTCGGTCATGGCGATGGCGCCGATCAGCTCGCCTGTCGCTAGCTTCGGCAGCCATTTCTTCTTCTGCTCTTCGGAGCCGTAATGAAGGATGTAGGGGGCGACGATCGAGTTGTGCAGGCCGATGCCGAAACCATCGACACCGACATGGCCGATGGCCTCGATGATGGCGCTCTCATGCGCGAAGGTACCGCCCGAGCCGCCATATTCCTCGGGCATCGAAGCGCAGAGCAGACCGGCCGCACCGGCCTTCAGCCAGCTTTCGCGATCGACCATCTCGTTCTTCTCGAACTCGTCGTAGCGCGGTGCGATCTCTTCCAACATGAAGCGGTGCGCCATGTCGTAGAGCATGCCGACCTCGTCCGCCGCCCAGGCGGGTTTGGGAAGGCCAAGGATTTCGGCTGGGTTGGTCATGCTGGTATGATACTCCTCCCAGAGCGCATCTTCAGAGTTGAGGTCGGTGCGCTTACGCAGGACCCCACTAGGCCCTTCGGGCCACCCTCCCCTCAAGGGGGAGGGGAACCATCTTTAGAACGCTTCCGCCGGCAGTGCCATCAGCGTGTCCGCGCCGCTCGAAATGCGTGCGAGATGAGCTGATGTCTCCGGCATGATCCGCTCCATGAAGAAGCGCCCCGTCACGACCTTGTTGTCGTAGAAGGCCACCTTGTTTTCATAAGAGGATTGAGTGCCATTGGCGCCCGTCTTGCCAAGTGCCGCCTTGGCCATCTGCGCCCACATGTAGCCGAGCGCCACGAGACCGAAGAGATGCATGTAGTCGGTCGAGGCGGCGCCCGCATTGTCGGGCTTGGCCATGCCGTTCTGCACCAGCCACATGGTGGCGGCCTGCAGATCGTTGAGACCCTTCTTCAAGGCCTTGGTGAACGGCGCCATCTTCTCGTCGGAGCGGTTCTCCTCGCAGAATTCGCCAACTTCCTTGAAGAAGGCTTGCACGGCGCGGCCGCCATTCAAACCGAGCTTGCGGCCAACGAGGTCGAGCGCCTGGATGCCGTTGGCGCCTTCATAGATCATGGCGATGCGGGCATCGCGCACGAACTGGCTCATGCCATGCTCTTCGATATAGCCGTGACCGCCGAACACCTGCTGCGCCATGACGGCGTGGTCGAAGCCCTTGTCGGTGAGCACGCCCTTGACGACCGGCGTCATCAGGCCGGTGTAGTCGTCGGCGGCCTGACGATCCTTGTCGTCACCCGAGCGGTGGGCGACATCGGACTTGATCGCCGTCCACAGCGCCAGTGCGCGGCCAGCCTCGTTGAAGGCTTTCATGGTCATCAGGCTGCGGCGGATGTCCGGATGGACTATGATCGGGTCGGCCTTCTTGTCCGGCGCCTTCGGCCCCGACAATGAGCGGCCCTGCAGGCGGTCCTTGGCGTAGGCAACGGCGTTCTGGTAGGCGATCTCCGACAGCGAAAGCCCCTGCAGTCCGACGCCGAGGCGCGCCTCGTTCATCATCGTGAACATGGCCTTCAGGCCACCACTGGCCTCGCCGAGCAGCGTGCCTTGCGCCTCATCATAATTCATGACGCAGGTCGAATTGCCGTGGATGCCCATCTTCTCCTCGATCGAGCCGCAGGAGACGGTGTTCCTGGCGCCCGGATTGCCCGATGCGTCGAGCATGAGCTTCGGCACGATGAACAGCGAGATGCCCTTGACGCCTTCCGGCGCGCCCTCGATGCGGGCCAGCACCAGATGAACGATGTTGTCCGACATGTCGTGTTCGCCGGCCGAGATGAAGATCTTCTGGCCCGATATCTTGTAGGTGCCATCGCCATTCGGCACCGCCTTGGTGCGCAGCAGGCCGAGATCGGTGCCGCAATGCGGCTCGGTCAGGTTCATGGTGCCGGTCCAGGCGCCTTCGATCATCCTGGGCAGCCACCGGGCCTTCTGCTCGTCGGTGCCGTGGGTGATGATTGCCGCGATCGCACCTTGCGTCAGGCCCGGATACATCATCAGCGACATGTTGGCCGAGACCATGTATTCGGCGACGGCGGTGTGCACGGCATAGGGCAAGCCCTGGCCGCCGAACTCGACCGGTGCGGCCAATCCCATCCAGCCGCCCTCGCGATACTGGTCGAAGGCCTCCTTGAAGCCCTTGGGCGTCGTCACCGAGCCATCGTCATGACGCACGCAGCCTTCCATGTCGCCGACACGGTTCAGCGGGTGCATGACGTTTTCGGCAAGCTTGGCGCCTTCGGCGAGGATCGCTTCGAGCACATCGGGCGTCGCGTCGGAAAATCCGGGAAGGTTCGAATAGCGCTGATAACCCAGCACCTCGTTGAGCACGAACAGCGTATCCTGGACCGGAGCCCTGTATGTCGGCATGCTTTTTCTCCACCCTGCAAACCCGGTCCGCACGCCCCGAAGACAAGCCAGGGGCGGCATGCGGACCCATGTTGGAAGCGGGATAGCAAAAATTGACGTTTGCGTAAACGTCAATTTTTTCGATGCGACAAGATTTCCCGCCCATTGCGGCAATGAGCGTAGCCGCGCGGCAGAGCGCAAGCCAGCGTCTAACAGGCTGCTGCAAAAGTCGCGTTTGGCTTTGTTTTGTGATTCACTTTCGTCTGACAACGGGAGTGATTTGCGATGCGGGGTCGTAGTGATGGATC
>NZ_JAMYQF010000037.1:0-69854 GCF_040320745.1 Mesorhizobium sp. M0621
AGATTCTCGGCGGCAATGCCGGAGAGTGCGACGCCTCGAACCTCGTAGCCCGCCGCTGCCCAGGCCTGGCGCGCGACACCCAGCATGGCGCTCTTTCCCGTCCCGGCAAAGCCGACAACGACACCAAGACCGCGACCACCGGTGATATGCGCCAGTGCATCGCTTTGCTCAACCGAAAGGACAAGCCCGCGTTGCGCAGCCCCCGCCAGCGCTGCCTCACGATGTGCGTTGCTCACCGCGTGTCGATCGTCCAGATCGATATGCTCCGCAGCGTGATGCAGGCGCTGTTCGGTCTCGATCATCTGCCGGGTGGTGAAACGGTCTTCGCCGCGTCCGTCCTTGCCGAGTTCGACCAGATCGGGTCCGTTGCTGATGGACGCCACCACCTGGTTGAACTGCTCCATCCCATCGCTGTGCCGATGCGAGAACTTCGCGATGTCTTTTCGGGTGAATGTCGATTGCTGATGGGTGATGGCATCGAGCGCCACGGATGGGTCGGCAATGATGCGCGCGCCATTGTTGCGCGCGATCTCGCGATGCAGTTCGGCGCGATCTGCTTCGCTGTCGCCAGCAGCAAGGCCACTGCCCTCGATGCGCTGGGCTGGCGCACCAATCTGCGTCTGCGGCTCCAGCGCAATGCCCTGCGCTTCCAGACTGCGATGATCGATGCGGGCATCGATGTCGAGTTCGGCCAGGCGTTCATTGGCCAGCTCCGCCCATCGCTCGCGCCAGCGCTCGACCAGCTGGGTAGCATTCCAGTCTCGAACCTTCGCGCCAAAGCCGTTCTCGTCCACGGACCGCATGGTGAGCATGACATGGGCATGCGGCTTGGGACTGCCATCCTCTGCCCTGTCCCAATGCACATTGAGATCGGCGACCATGCCCTTGATGACAAACTCGGCCTGGACGAAGTCGCGCGCCAGTTCGATGCCTTGCGGCTGGTTGAGCTCGCGCGGCAAGGCAAACTCGACCTCGCGGGCAAGCTGCGCATCCTTGCGCACCTCGAACGCCTCGACGTCGTTCCACAGCCGTTCGCGGTCACTCCAGGCCTCCGGCGCATCCTCCGGCAACATCACCTCGGAATGAACGACACCGCGCTTGGCGGAGAAATCATGCGTGCGTTCGATCCGCTCGTCGCGCAGCCGCGAAGCCGAGCGGTAGGCGGCTGACGCCACAGCGCTTGAGCCTGCCTTGCGGCCAATGACCTTGACGTGAAGATGATAGATCGCCATCGCGACAGGATCATTTGCACGTCAAAGCGCACGTCGGCACGACGTATAAGCGCGCCCTCCCTCGAAAAAATCTCGGGATGGACCAGCCCGTCCCGGGCTGTCTCGGCAAGCCTGAAGCCTTCCGGCAAGCTCTCGCCTATCATCGCCACATCGACGACCGATGGAGACAGCCATGCGCAAACCACGAGACTTCGACGCCGAACTGAAGGCGCTGGAAGACAAGGCGCGGGAGCTCAAAACGCGAAAGGTGCAGCAGCTTGGCGAGCTGGTGATCGCCACCGGCGCCGATCAACTCAGCACCGACGAACTGGCCGGCGCACTGGTCGCAATAACTGAGACGAAAGAGACCTCAAAGCGTGAGGCATGGGCCAAGCGTGGAGTGATGTTTTTCGAGAACAGGTCCCGGCGAGCTGCTCCGGCATCTCAGCGCAACCTACGCGGCGCTTCGGCGCAACCGGGCGGCCCACAATCGCCGGCAAGCGGCACAGGCTCGCAATGACATGCGCACGTGGCAGGTCGAGCGACGCCAGCGCACCCGACATCTGATCGAACTCGGCGGCCTCGTCGTCAAGGCAGGCATCGTTGAGCTGACCAATGACGACCGCGCAATCATATATGGCGCGCTGCTCTGGATCGCCGCCAAACTGCAGAGCGATGAAGGCGAGCATGCGCGCGACCTGTGGAATGCGAAAGGGAAGCTGGCGTTTGCATCGGAATGGCATGAAGACAAAGGGGGCAAGCGAACATAGCGGTGGTCAGCGAGCGGCGGACGATCCAGGCCGCCCATTAAGTCACACTCGGCCAACAACCACTTCAGTCTGAATGGGTATTATACACGGTCGAGCGGAGCTGATGGGATGTGATCGCCACTATTGCTGCAGTTGGCAGCTTTGCGAGCCGGCGGCCCTGCTCTGCACAGGCGGCAATGGCGGGGAAGCGAGGGGAAGTTCCTCGCTTCCCAACGGATCGAAAAGGGTATCCACAGTCGATCAGAATGATCAAAGCGAAGCTTACTCTTATAATGTTGCGCAAAAGACGTGGATTTTACAACGAGATGTACTATTTGCCTCGTTTGCGGGACGGGGGAATCAAACGTCGCTCAATTCGTCCGATACAATTAGAGGAAATTATATGACCACTGCTCTCGAACAAGACGGTCAACTGGATACCGTGTCGATAGCGGCCGACATCGTCGCCGCCTATGTGTCGAACAATCCACTGCCGGTCGGCGAGTTGCCGAAGTTGATCGGCGATATTCATGCTGCTTTGAGAGGCATCGGCACGCCGGCGGTAGAACCCGTGGTCAAGCAGGAACCGGCAGTATCGATCAGGAAGTCGGTGACGCCGGACTTCATCATCTGTCTGGAAGACGGAAAAAAATTCAAATCGCTCAAGCGGCATCTTCAGCAGTTTAATCTGACCCCCGACGAATATCGGCAGAAATGGAACCTGCCCTCCGACTATCCGATGGTGGCGCCGAATTACGCGGCCACCCGTTCGGCCCTGGCGAAATCAATAGGGCTCGGGCGCAAGGCGGCTCCGCCCATTCCTGCCGCTGCGGAAAAGCCAAAACGGGCTGCTCGTGCGGCAGCAGCGACGACGACTGCGGCAGCCATCAAGTCGCCGCTGAAGAAGACGCGCAAGGCACCAGCAAAAGCCTAGAGCTCTGCACCTGGCGGACGTGCCGGGCTGTGTAGGATCTGAACGTGGCAAAGCCCCGCTTTGCGGCGGGGCTTCTTGTTAAGTCGGATCACTCTGCGGTGCGGCGGGACCAGATGAGCGAGAAGTCGCCCTCGGTGTCGGTCTCGACCAGGCTCGCATAGATCGGAGCGGGGAAGCTGGGATCATCGAGCTTGACGGAGTGGTAGTCGCGTCCCTCGCGCGAGGTCTTCTTCCATGCCGCCCCGAACTCGGTGGCGCCAGCGAAGATGCGGAAGTCGGGACCCTTTTCATTGTCGCCGTCGGCCGGAGATAACGTTACCGTCTTGACGTTGAGGTTGAGGGTCTTGACCGAGCCGGAGAAGCCGTTCGCGGTGCGGGAGAAAGTGCCGATCGTAGCCATTGTGGTGGTTCCTTCTGTTTTTCTCGGGCCGCGCCCATCGCGGCCTCGATGGTGGTCGTGAGACCGGAGACGATCGGTCCGCACCCCTGAAGGGGCTGAAACGAAGTGAAAGACGGCGACGCGAGGCTTTCTTGGATCGCGAGGAATGGACGCGCAGCGGACAGGGGAAGGAAACGCAGCGACGTCGTTGCGGGAAGACGATCGAGACTGAGCGCAGCGAAGGCGATCTTCGGTCAGACCCAATCCCTTCGAGGACGCCGTGGGCGTGGCTTGGCGCAAACGGAAGGGAACGCCACGAGGCTACGATGGATCACGGCCAAGTATCGGCCGCGCAGTGACGCTACTCCGTACTGTCAAAGAACTGGCCTCAAACACCGGGAGAGTGTGGTCCCTCCTCCATCGAGTCAAAAAGGCGACAGCCCGACCTCCCTTCATATTTGGGCCAAATCGCCATCGAGTAGCGGACCGCTCCGAAGACGATCGACTGACCGCTAAATGCAGCGACTTCCAAGCCGCCAACCGTGACGATTTCGCATCTCAAGTTTACGGGATGTGCGCCCGGTTGAGAGCGAACGCGTTGACACTGAATCACACCTGTGCTTCGCCGTTGCCTCCCGAACTTGCTGCTGGATATCGACCATCTCCGTGTGCGTGGCCGACAGATCGATCGCGACCCCATCCTTTGCCGTGCTGACATAACGCGAGATGTTCAGGTTGAAGACGTTTACCTCAATCTCGTCCATACTCACGCGCCTAGCATACTGCTCGATGCCCTCTTCTGGGCGCTGTTTCCCGTTAACAAAACGACCATACCAAAGTATGGTGAGCTGCACCCCCCGTAGAATTGCTGCGGGCGTCGAAGTGTCTACTGTCGGCTGTACAATAGCGCTCGGCGTGTGGCGGATTCGGTCGGAGGGGGACTCGGGCCGCAGAGGCCTGAGACTGTCGGGCGATGGGCCCGTTTGCCACGGCGGAGGGATCCGATGACCGGGCGTGCGAAAAAAACGCGCAGAGAGAAAGAATATGACCCAGTCGTTTCGGATCGTCGGCGAGGAACACGTTCGATTTGTGTGTGGGGACGTCGAAGTCGCCCGCCACTGCGATGCGACGGGCACAGCTTCAGTGCTGATCGTCTCAGCTGCCGCCGAACGTATGGCTTCTGCCCTCTCCCGGCACTTCGCCCACGAATTTGCCTTGCGCGACGAGCTTGACCCCGCCTGGGCCGTGCGGCCGCTCGCGCTCGATCACGCCCACGGATCGACCGCGCTGGTGCTCGAAGACCTCGGCGGCGACTTCCTCGCCCGCTTGATCGACGGCCCGATGGAGACGGGGCGCTTTCTGACGCTCGCGGTCGGGGCGGCGCGGGCGCTCGGCGGAGTCCACCATCACGGGCTGATCCACAAGGACGTGAAGCCAGCGAAGATCGTCGTCACCGCGGAGGGAGAGGTCCGCCTCACCGGATTCGGGATCGCCTCGCGGCTCGGTCGCGAGCGGCAGGCGCCGTCGCCGCCCGAGACCATCGACGGCACGCTCGCCTACATGGCGCCAGAGCAGACCGGCCGGATGAACCGGTCGATCGACACGCGCAGCGACCTTTATTCGCTCGGGGTCACATTCTACCAGATGGTCACCGGTGAACTGCCCTTCGTGGCGCCGGACCCCATGGAGCTGGTGCACTGCCACATCGCGCGACGGCCTGTGGTGCCGCACATGCGGGTGGCGACCATTCCGTCGATGGTCTCGGCCATCATCACCAAGCTCCTCGCCAAGACGCCGGAGGACCGCTACCAGACGGCCCTCGGGCTCGAGCGCGATCTCCTGCGGTGCCTCGCGGACTGGACCGCTACGGGCCGCGTCAAGTCATTCTCGCTCGGTGTGCACGATATCCCCAACAGGCTGTTGATCCCGGAGAAGCTCTACGGCCGCGAACGGGAGAGCGAGGTCGTCATCTCCTCATTCGAGCGCGTCGTCCGCACCGGGCATCCCGTGCTGTTGCTGGTCGCGGGCTACTCCGGCACGGGCAAGTCAGCCGTCGTGCACGAACTGCACAAGGCGCTAGTGCCGCCACGGGCGTTCTTCTCGTCCGGCAAGTTCGACCAGAACCAGCGCGATAGTCCCTACGGCACGCTGGTGCAGGCATTTCGGCAACTGGTCCGCCCGCTGCTTGGCAAGAGCGACGAGGAGCTGGCGTGTTGGCGCCAGGCCTTTCTCGATGTGCTCGGCCCGAACGGCCGGCTGATGACAGACCTGATCCCGGAGCTAAAGCTCATCATCGGCGAGCAGCCGCAGGCACCCGAGCTTTCGCTTCAGCAGGCACAGGCGCGATTCCAGCTTGTCTTTCAGCGGTTCATCGGCGTCTTCGCGCAGCCGGAGCACCCCCTGGCGCTGTTCCTCGACGATCTCCAGTGGCTCGACATGGAAACGCTTGATCTCATCGAGGATATCCTCACAAGATCGCAGCTGAAGCATCTCCTGTTGATCGGCGCGTATCGCGACAACGAAGTCTCGGCCAGCCATCCGCTGATGCAGAAGCTGGCGGCGATCAAGGCGGGGGGCGGGAGAGTGACCGAGCTCGCGCTGGCCCCGCTCGGCCGGCCGCAGCTCACGGAGATGATCTCCGACACGCTGCATAGCCCGCAGCACGACTGCGCGCCGCTCGCCGAACTCGTCCATGAGAAGACCGACGGCAATCCGTTCTTCGTGATCCAATTCCTCTCGATGCTTGCCGAGAACAGCTTGTTAGCGTTCGATCACGAGCGGTCGCGCTGGGTGTGGGACGTCACGCGGATCAAGGCGCAGGGCTACACCGAGAATATCGTCGATCTGATGGTCGAGAAGCTCGGCCGGCTGCCGAAGGACACCCAAGCTGCGTTGCAGGAGCTGTCGTGCATCGGCAACGGTGCTGATATGGCGACGCTGTCGCTGCTGCTCGGCGCCGATGCGGAGCGGATCGACGCGATCCTCTGGCCGGCCCGGCGTCTCGATCTGATCCAGCGCACAGCGACCGGCTATCGCTTTACGCACGACCGGGTGCAGGAGGCGGCCTATCTCCTCCTCCCAGAAGCCGAGCGCGCAGCGGCGCATCTTCGGATCGGCCGGCTTATGGCGGGCGCCGCCCCCGTCGAGGGGCGCGAAGAGGCGATCTTCGACATCGTCAACCAGCTCAATCGTGGTGCGGGGCTGATCACCGCCGACGCCGAGCGCCAGCGCGTCGTCGAGCTGAACCTCGTCGCCGGGAAACGTACCACGGCAGCGGCGGCCTATGCCTCGGCGCACGCCTATTTCGAGACCGGCGTTGGCCTGCTGACCGTGGACGATTGGACAGTCCGACCGGATCTAGCCTTCGAGCTCACGCTTCATCTCGCCGAATGCGAGTTCGTAACGGGCAACCCATCGCTCGCCGAGGAGCGGCTGGTGGCCCTCCTTCCGCGGGCCACCGGCCTCTCCGATCTCGCGGCGCTGACGCGCCTGCGCGGCGAGATCTTCGTCACTTTGAACCAGCAGAGCGCGGCGGTGGAGGTCGCGCTCGACTATCTGAGGCACGTCGGGATCGACTGGTCGGCGCATCCGACGAAAGCAGAAGTCGAGACGGAATACCGGAGGCTGCGCGATGCGCTCGGCGACCGGCCGATCGATTCCTTGCGCCACCTGCCACCGATGACGGATCCGGTCGCCCGGCCGACGATGGAGGTCCTTCTACAGATGGCGTCGCCGTCGGTCCCGACGGACGCCAACCTCCTTTGTCTGGTCGCGTGCCGGATGGCCAATCTCACCCTCGAATACGGCAGGAGCGACATCTCGGCGGCAGCCTATGTCTGGTCCGGCATGGTCCTCGGGCCTTATCTCGGCGACTACAAGGCCGGCTTCGAGGTCGCGAGCCTGGGGCTCGACCTCGTCGAGCGGAGCGGGCTGGCGCGGTTCCGCGGGCGGGCCAACATGCTGTTCGGCGCGCACGTCAGCCCTTGGACGCGGCCGATGCGCGATGGCCGCGTGCTCTTGCGGCGTGCCTTCGAGCAGGCCAACGATGTCGGCGACGTCATCTTCGCCGGGTTCAGCTGCGCCAACCTGCTGTCCAACCTCTTGGCGTCTGGACACGACCTCGAAGCCGCTCAGCGGGAGGCGGAGGACGGCCTGCGGTTCGCACGGGACCACCAGTTCAGCTACGTCGTCGACCTGATGACGCCGCAACTCCAGCTGATCCGCGCGCTGCGCGGGGCGCTGCCGGCGCTCGGCCGTTTCGAGGCGGACGTTTTCAGCGAGGACGCGTTCGAGCGTCGGACGCGATCGCTGCCCATCGCGAACTGCTGGTACTGGATCCGTAAGCTGCAGCTCGGCGTCTTTGCGCGGGAGCATGCGTCGGCGATCGAGGGCGCGGCGAAGGCTGAGCCGCTTCTCTGGACGTCGGCGTCCTCGCTCGAGATCGTAGAATATCACTTCTATGCGGCGCTCGCGCGGGCCGGACTTTGCGACGACGCCGGGCAGGAGGACCGCGCCGTCCACGTGGCGGCGGTCGCCTCCCATCACGGGCGGCTCCTCGAGTGGTCCGATCATGAGCGCGCGAACTTCGAAGACCGCGCCACGCTGGTCGGCGCCGAGATCGCCCGGATCGAGGGCCGGGTCGTCGATGCGATGCGCCTCTATGACCGCGCGATCGACCTCGCCCAGAGCCACGGGATCGTCCATCACCAAGCGCTCGCGAACGAGCTGGCCGCGCGGTTCTACGCGAGCCAAGGGTTTGAGACCATCGCCCGAACCTATCTGCGCGAAGCGCTGCAGCACTATGGTCGCTGGGGAGCCGCCGGCAAGGTTCGCCAGCTCGAGACGACTGCGCCTTATAGCCATGGCGACGGCGACCCCGCCGAACGTCCGACGAGCACGGGGGCGTCTTCGGTCGAAAGCCTGGACCTTGCCACCGTCATCAGGGTGTCTCAGGCCGTCGCAGGCGAAACGGACCTCGACCGACTCATCGACACGTTGATGCGAACCGCGATGGAGCACGCCGGCGGCGAAAAGGCGGTGCTCCTCCTGGTTGACGGGCCAGAGCATCGGGTCGAGGCCCAAGCCTCGGTCGACGCGGACGGGGTGATCGCACGCTCGCGCGACAAGACGGATCTCGTGGTCCCGTTGCCGGATTCAATCCTGCGCTACGTGGCGCGCGTACGCGAAAGCGTGATCCTCGACGATGCGTCGAAGCCCAACACGTTCTCGAACGACATCTATCTCGCCGAGGGCAGCGTGCGCTCGCTTCTGTGCCTGCCTCTCGTCAACCAAAATCGGCTGATTGGCCTCCTTTATCTCGAGAACAACCTCGCTCCGCGGGTGTTCACCAGCAGGAAGGTGGCCGTGCTCAAGCTCCTGTCGGTGCAGGCGGCGATATCGCTCGAGAACGCCCGCCTCTATCGCGACATCGAGGAGCGAGAGTCGAAGATCCGCCGCCTAGTGGAATCCGACATTATCGGCATTCTGATATGGGACCTCGATGGACGCCTGATCGAGGCCAACGATGCGTTCTTGACTATGCTGCAATATACCCGTGAGGACCTGCGCACAGGCTTGCGCTGGTTCGACATGACGCCGCCTGAATGGCAAGAGGAACACATTCGGGTCGAGGCGGAGGAATTGAGGACTACGGGCGCGATGCGGGCGCGGGAGAAGGAATTTTTCCGAAAGGACGGCAGTCGCGTGCCCGTCCTGATCGGCGCCGCGGCTTTCGAGACGCAGCCCGACCAAGGGGTCGCCTACATCCTCGACCTGACGGATCTGAAGCGGGCCGAGGCCGAGGCGCGCGAGAACGAGCGGCGCTATCAGGAGGCGCAGATGGAGCTGGTCCACGCCAACCGCGCCTCCACTCTCGGCCAGCTCGCCGCCTCGATCGCGCACGAGGTCAACCAGCCGATCGCCGCGATCGTCACCAACGCACAGGTTTCGCTCCGCGAGATCCGGGGGGGCGCGCCGGATCTCGCGGAGGTCACGAGAGTGTTCGATAAGATCGTCAAGGACGGCCTCCGTGCCGGCGCAGTCGTCGGCCGCATTCGCAACCTCATCCGCAAGTCTCCACCGATCGAGGACGCCCTGCAGATCAACGCCCCTGTGCGGGAGGTGATCGAGCTGACGCGCGACGAGCTGAACAGGCATTCGATCACGGTCGTGACCCGCTTTGCCGAGGACCTGCCCAACGTCATCGGCGACCGCGTGCAGATCCAGCAGGTTATGCTCAACCTCATCATCAACGCCGTGGAGGCGATGAGCAGCGACGACGCGACCTCACGCGAGCTCCTGGTGAGCACGGGACTGACCGCGGCAAGCGATGTGCAAGTGACCGTCGCAGACACCGGCCCGGGCCTCGCGCCGGACATCGACGGCAGAGAGTTCGACGCCTTCGCCACGACGAAGGCCGCCGGCCTCGGCATGGGGCTGTCGATCTGCCGGTCGATCATCGAGGCGCACGGCGGGCGGATCTCGGCCAGTTGCAACATGCCGCGCGGTGCGGTGTTCGTGTTCACGCTGCCCGCCGTGAGCGACGCAGAGCTCAGGGAGGCGTCGCCAGCGCCTGCTCGATAAACCCGGTTAACACCTCCGCGTCGAACGGTTTGCTGATGAAGCAAACGGCGCCGGCGGCCATCGCCCGTGCTCGCACCTTGTCCTCCGGATAGGCGGTCATGAAGATGATCGGGATCCGGTACCCCTTCTCGATGAGGTGGGCCTGCAGGTCGAGGCCGCTCATGCCGGCCATCCTGACGTCGGAGATCAGGCAGCGCGTGTCGTCGACGGCGGCCGAGCACAGATAGTCCTCGCCCGAGGCGAAGCTCTCGACCGGATAGCCCGCCTGACGCAGCAGCTTGCTGGTCGCGCTGCGGACGGAGTCGTCGTCGTCGACGATCGATATGAGACCCTGATGAAGCACGTCGTGGACCTAGTTTATCGCATCGCCATACGCACGATCCGCGTCTTTAGGCGGAACTGCACGGCAAGTGCTGCATTCGCAGCGTGTCTTCGCGGATCAGATCCAGGCTGTCGACCATTCGCACGAGCTCGGCAAGGGAGTGCGCGCTCATCTTCCGCATCGCCTGCCCCCGGTGCATCTTGATCGTCGCCGCAGCGATCCCAAGCTCCCACGATCTGCTTGTTCATCAAGCTGTCGGTGGCAAGGAGCATGACCTCGCGCTCCCGACCGGTCAACGACTGGAAGCGGCTGCGTCGCGCCTTGAGCCCGCTCGCCTCGGCATGGGAGGCGCGGCTGCGCTCGATAACCGCCGCGACTGCGTCGATAAGGTCTTGATCCCGGAACGGTTTGGTCAGGAAGTCCAACGCGCCGCCCTTCATTGCCCGCACGGACATCGGGACGTCGCCATGGCCGGTCATGAATACGATCGGGACCTCGACCCCCAGCCGGTTGAACTCGTTCTGCAGGTCGGGGCCACTGCGGCGGATACTTTTGAGCTGAGCAAACGCCATGCCAACCTTGCTTGAATAGGAATCGGCGGCAGCTCGCCCTCTGAGGGGCCACGGCGAACAGGCATTCTGCCAATTTGGCTCTGGCCGATCGCGAATGGAATCATACATTGGTGTGGTCATTCTCCGGCTTTCATGCGTCCGAGCGCTTGTGCCATGATGACCAGTTCGGCGAGCGTTCTCGCGCCCATCTTCCGCATTACATTACCGCGATGGATCTTCACGGTGATTTCGCTCAGGCCCAGCTTGCCGGCGACCTGCTTGTTCATGAGCCCGGCGGTCACCATCGCCATGACCTCACGCTCGCGGTTGCTGACCCTTCCATAGTTCTCGTCGAGCGCTGATACCGAACTCAGCGCAGCACGTCGTTTCCGGTCGTGCTCGATGGCAATGTTCACCGCGTCGAGCATGTCCTGGTCTCGGAAGGGCTTGGTCAGGAAGTCGACCGCTCCCGCCTTCATCGCCTGTACGGTCATGGGGATGTCGCCATGGCCGGTCATGAATACGACGGGCATCTCGATCCCCGCACTGCTCAACTCGCCCTGGATATCGAGACCGCTAAGTCCCGGCAAACGAACGTCGAGGAGGAGGCAGCTGGGGACATCCGGCAATTTCGCCTTGAGCAGTTCGGCGGCCGATCCGAACACCATTGCGCTCAGACCCACCGAACGGAACAGGCGGATCAGCGCTTCGCGAAGCGACTCGTCGTCTTCGACGACGACAACGAACGCTTCTTCGGAGGGATCGTGCGCCCGCATCAGACGCCATACCGTATGAAGCTGGAAACCGGTCTGTTCATGCCCAAAGTTCCCCAACAAGATCGTCCGTTCGCAATACCGTGATCGGCCGCGATGAACGCCGGTATTATCCTAACACGAACAGTCCGGCGGGCGCCGGCTAGAGAGTGCATAATACCCTACGCCTCTCAGGCCGTTATGGGCTTGTGGTATCACTAAACTTCTTTAGTAGTTCGGGAATTAAAAGTGCGGGGATAGCTGACTTATGAAGTATCCCTGTATCTCCGTGCATCCGTGTTCACGTAGAAAATCCAGGTCGTCTTTAGTCTCGACGCCCTCTGCCTCTGTCGTCGTGGCGCTGCCATGTAGAACCTGGCCCATAGTGCCTCGTTCGATTCAGAAGAAAACAATGCACCATCAAAGAACGGGATCAAACACCTAGGCACCAGCCCAGGATCAATCTGCCCCGGCGTGCGCGCTGCCGGTTCAGTCGTTGCGGGTAAAGTCTCAGAAAGCGGATCACCATGCAATCCGGTCCCGGCACAATCCGGTCGCCACATCGGTTGCTGGAAAAGCTCTGGGAGGCGCTTAAACCGATCCCCAAGCGCGCCCAGCCAGCTCACGGTCTGATTTCCGGTTGGTTTCACAGTAACGGTCGCGGTCATACCGGAGACCAAGAGAATGCCGTTGGTCACTTCGTCAATGGCTACACGGATCGGAACGCGTTGTGCAAGCTGGACCCACGTGCACACCGGGTTGAAATTCGACACGCCTTTGCGCGTAATGGTAGTAGCTTGGCCTATGATAGGCTCGCCGTAGCTCATCAGCTTCGCAGAAAACCACCGATCGTGTTGGGGAAACCGCCGGCGCCATTCACGCTGCGACAAGAGCTGCAGTGAATACAAACTGCTTGCCGAGCAGATTGATGCCTACACCGAAGCTGGCTGACTGCCGGCGGGCGAGAAAGACCAGGAAATTCAACTTCGCCACGGCTGCTGCGTCCAGCGCAGCGGTCCACGTCTTCGTGGAGGGGATCATCCGCATTGTTCATCCTGCGCCCCTATGCGGAACACTTCTTCCGCCGCGACGAAGTTCAGGCGGGTTCAAGTTTCAGCCTGCAACACCGGCGAACAACTGGGCTCCGTGCCCCAATGGGATCCACGACCTGGAAACGGACTCGAACTCGGCGGTCAGCACAATGCCAATCGTTTCTTGTTACGCCGTCGCTGCCTGAGGTTGTGTCGGCCGCCGTGTCGCCGGCACAAGTAAGGCAAGGGTAAACGCTAAGATCATGGCACAAGCCAGCATGGCCCACGCCTCGTCAATGGCTTGGGTGAGCGCCGCCTTTTGGATAAGTGGCTGCACGATGGCTTCGACGGCGGGGGCGACATGCTTTGAAACGGGGCCAGTCACGAATCCGGGTGGCAGACCGATGAGCGTCGCAATCTTGCTGTCGCCTGCCAGGAGATCCTCGCCAAGGTTTTTCGCAATCGTTGGAGATCGTCCCCAAATGACCGTGTCGATCAACGCCAGGCCGATGGCCCCGCCAAGATTGCGCATGAGATTGAATAAGGCGCTGGCGTCAGGGAGATTTTCTGGTGAAATGTCGCCAAGCGCCAGCCGGGTAGGAGGCAACAGGCATAGCATGATGGCGGATCCACGGATGACCTGTGGCCAAAACATGCCATCGAAGTCTGTCCCGGTTGTAGAGAAAGCACTCATCGCCAGGCCCGAGCCGAAAACCGCGAACCCAAGCATGGATAGAACTTTCGCGGAGGTGCGCGGCTCTAACCAGACGGCGACAGGCGATGTCGCCATTTGCGTGATGCCAGTGACGAGCATGATGAGCCCGATGGTCAGCGAGCCGTGATCGCGTACGAAAGACAGAAAGACCGGCATCAGATAGACCGAGCCGTATAGTCCCATGCCAAAAATGAAGCTCAGTGCGCAGCCGAGGGAAAAGCTCCGGTCGCGGAAGAGGTGCAGGTTCAGGACTGGCGATCGCTGTCTTAGCACGCGGGCTCCCAGGGTAACGCCTGCTCCTAGACTGAGGACCAGCAGGAGCGGGGTAGGTCCTTGGAGCCAGCCGAGGGTTGGCGCCTCCTTCAGCCCGATCTCCAAGGAGGCCAGGCAGGTTGCCATAAGAGCCAGACCCACGACATCCAGAGTGCGTAGCAGCGATCGGTCTAAGTTTTTTTTCGCCAGCATCGTCACGCCCAACGCACAGGCGATGATGCCGGGAGTCACATTGACCAGAAACAGCCAATGCCAAGAGGCCGTCTCTGTAATCCAACCGCCAGCTACCGGGCCGACGCTCGGCGCGAGGACCGCCAGCATTCCAGCGATCATTGTCGCAATCCCCTGGAGATGTATGGGGAACAGCAGGAAAACGGCGGAGAATACGAGCGGGATAAGCATTCCGCCGGAAAAGCCTTGCAATATCCGCCAGGCGATCAGGGTCTCGAATCCATGGCTTGCCGCACAGCCGATCGAGGCAACTGTAAAGACACCGACGCCCGCCGAAAACAGGATGCGCACCCCCAAGGCGCGTGTCAGAAATCCGGTCAGCGGGATCGCTATCACCTCGCTGATTAGATAGGCGGTCTGCACCCAACTCATCCGATCGTCGCCGATGCCAAGAGCAGAGCGGATTGCTGGCAGCGCAGTCGCGACAATCTGCACGTCCAGCACGGCCATGAACATGCCGAGGCACATCGCAGCAAAGCCGACCCATGTTGCGAATTGGACTCGGACCGGTTCGTTGGCGGTCATAATGCGCGACCGACTGGCCTCGGACGCGGACACGCAATGCCAAGAGCAATGTTCTCAGCCGGGATGCGCACAAACAGGATAGCCGCATCCAAAGCGGAAAATATCAGGGCATACCAGCCTAGATGGAAAGCCATCGGCAGCAGTGCAATCTCTGCGACGACCACCAAATAGTTGGGATGCGAAATCACCGCGTACGGTCCGCGCGCAACCAGAGGCGAGTTCGGTAATATGATGATACGTGTCGTCCAGCGTCGTCCCAACGTCGCCAGGATCCAAATCCGAATGGGTTGGACGGCGAGATAGGCGAGCAGGAACCCCACGTCGACGGAACGGCCCGGCGCCAGCCACCACAATCCCCCGAGCCAACTTGCGTGAAGTATAACCAGGAACGGGTAATGAGCGGGCGCCGCTTCCCACGCGCCTTTGTCGAGAAGCCTCTTTGTGTTGTGATGGGACAGGATCAGCTCTCCAAGCCGTTGGAGAGTTACCAATACAAGGACCAGAACCGCTTCCATCGTCATGTCGCCCGCACGAGAGACACACATGATGCGCTGAAGCCCGGTCCCATGGCCAAAAGAGCGGTCCGCTTCGGCAGTCCCTCGGCAACTGCCCTCGCCAGAACAAACAGGACGGTTGGTGCCGACATGTTTCCGAAGTCGCTTAGCACCGTTCTCTCGTGATCAAGCGATCCTTGGTTTAGTTCCAGCGAGCGCTCAATTGCAGTTACCACCTTCGCCCCTCCGGGATGGCAGATGAAGCGTCCGATGTCAGCCGTGCCGAGCCCTATGCGCGCCAAGACACCTTCTACCGCTGGGCCCAAGTTGGTCGCTGCGAAAGCTGGCAGGTCCGTTGCAAGCAGGACGCCAAATCCCACGGGATCCATGTTCCATCCCATGATGCCGAGAGTATCCGGCCAGAGATGTTCGCCTGCGCCGTCGATCATTGCGATGCCTGCCTGACCAGAGCGCAGGACACACGCTGCGGCGCCGTCACCGAAGAGCGCCGTGGAAATCAGGTTGGTCTTGTCAAGAAGGTCCGAACGAAAGGCCAGCGAGCACAGCTCGAGAGACACCATGAGGACTGTCGACCCGGGCCGAGCCGCAGCCATGCGCGAAGCAATGGCCAGGCCGCTCACGCCGCCGGCACAACCAAGGCCGAATACCGGAACGCGTTCGATATCGGGCCGGAATCCCATCTGTCGGTGCACGACCGCGTCCAGGCTCGGTGTCGCAATCCCCGTGGAAGAAATGAAGACAATGATATCCACGTCATTTGCCACGCATCCTGCAGCGTCGAGCGCCTTGTTTGCAGCCTCGACGAACAAACGGCCACCTTCCTCCACGTATACAGCAGTGCGCTCAGGCCAACCCCGCGGTTCGAGATACCAGGCAATTGGGCGCGCGACGTGCCGCTTACGTATGCCAGTGTTAGCGAAGACGCTCGCCATACTCGGTGAGCGCTCGAAAAGATCCGTGAAAAGGAGTTGCGCCATCGCGGCTGCTTCCTCCTGCCCGACCACATACGGTGGAAGCGCCGTGGCCAACGAAAGCAGGCCGACGAGGTGGCTTGCGCCGGAGGCGCCAGCCGAAATATCAACGTCGTGCTGCAAGGGTACGGTGAAGTCAATCCTGTTAAGCATGGCACCATAACGACCCCAGTCGCCAACTGCAGCGCTGAACGTCGCCCTCAATTCGGGTTTGATCACTCAAGCGAAGCCCGGGCATATCTTCGTTATTCTCAATAGATATCTGCGGGCCTTCATAGAAGAGCAATAAATAACCAAATTAGAATATAAATTATACGCTATACCTTGGTTTTAATTTCCAGACAATTGCACAACTAATATATACCTTTGTATGGATTGCCCTCGCGAGCATCTGAGAATTACAGTAACGGCATATCTGCGCCAGCGCTTTGCCTAGCGCGTTGAAGCTGTTTCTGCAGTTGCTGGAAGTCCCACCCGGAGCGCAGCTGCACATAGCCACGTACGACCGATTGGCGATTTCCCACATGTAACTTTCTCCATCAAGGACGAACATCATGCTCAAAACGATCAAGATCCTGGCACTCGCAGCAGCTGTCGGCCTTTCGGGCGCGGGAGCTGCGCAGAGCGCCGACGAACCGATGCCCACGATCGCCCTGGTACACGGTGCCTTCGCAGGATCGTCGAGTTGGAACGGGGTCATCGAAGAGTTGGAAAAGGATCGTTTCCACGTCATAGCGGTCGCCAATCCGCTGCGTGGAGTGGCTAGCGACGGAGCCGCTGTGTCAGCCGTGGTCAAGTCCTTGAAGGGCCCCGTGATCCTGGTCGGTCACTCATATGGCGGTGCAGTGATCACCGAGGCTGCGAACGGCAACGCGAATGTGAAGGCTCTAGTCTATGTGTCGGCATTCGCCCCCGAAACGGGCGAGACGAGTCTCGGCCTGACGGAGAAGTTTCCGGGTAGTACACTTGGCGACACGCTCGCGCCGCCGGTGGCACTGAGCAATGGGGTGACCGATCTCTACATTGAGCAGTCCAAATTCCCTCAGCAATTTGCGGCCGACGTACCGACGGAGCAGGCACGGTTGATGGCTGTGACCCAGCGGCCGGTGGCGCAGGCAGCTCTGACCGAGCCCTCGGGTGTGGCTGCCTGGAAGGCAGTGCCCTCATACTGGATCTACGGCACGGCTGACCGGAACATCCCGCCGGCCGCGATGGAGTTCATGGCCGATCGGGCCAAGTCGCGGGCCACGGTGGCCATTGACGGCGCTTCCCATGTCGTCATGGTGTCCCATCCAAAACAGGTGGCTTCACTGATCAGGGTTGCGGCCAGCGCAAAATAGCCGCTGGCCGATGGCGGGGAGCGAGCCGGGCGTCACGTCGGCCGGAGCTGCCCCAACGCCCATTCCGCATCAGTCGAGCGCGGGCGGTTCTAGGACATACGGTAAAGTTATGAATAAGGATAATGACTATGACATCGAGCACACCTCACCTCAGCGGCCTCCAATGGGATGTGCTGACCGTCACGCGGCCGGGGCTTACCCGGGATCTGCCGCCGGGCAAGGAGAACCTGGCGTGGGTGGCAAACTCCTCGACGCTGATCCACGGCACGCGCGACGCGGTCCTGGTGGATACGTTCCTGACAGTAGAGCAGTCACGCACGCTGGTGGACTGGGTTGCTGTCAGCGGCAAGAAGCTCATCACCATCTATGTGACGCATGGTCACGGGGACCACTTTTTCGGCTTGGCGGCATTGCTGGGACACTTCCCGGAAGCACGCGCCGTCGCCGCGCCAGAGGTGGTTGGGGCCATGCGCAGCCAGTTGACCGAGGCGTGGCAGAAAGACTTCTGGCGCCGCCTCTTCCCCAACCAAATTCCGGAGCATCTGCGCGTCGCCGATCCGCTTGAGAGCGGCACGATAGACTTGGAGGGCCACGAGCTGGATGTTGTTGACACCGGCCGCACGGACACCGCCCATTCCACCGTCCTGCATGTGCCGTCTTTGGGCCTGATCGTCGGCGGCGATGTGGTCTACAACGGCATCCACCCGTATCTCGGCGAGACCAATACCGAAAGCAGGCTCGAATGGATTGCAACGCTGGACAGACTGGCTGCCCTGAAGCCGAAGGCGGTGATCGCCGGCCACAAGGTGCCGGCGAACAGGGACGACCCAGGCATCGTTGGCGAAACGCAACAATATCTGCGCGATTTCAACCGCCTCGACGCAATCACGTCCAACGCTCGAGAACTCTATGACGCGATGCTGGCGCTATATCCGGGTCACGCAAATCCCGGTTCGCTGTGGGGCGGTGCAAACAGGGCCAAGCAGCGCAGCTAGGGATAGACGGGCGACGCCACTTTCCGCGGGCATTGACTCGCCGGGGCTTTCAGCGTTCCAGAGTTTCCCAATCGCGTGCGCCCCGCACGAGCGAACATCAGAGTTAACGTCGATAACGCGCACGCGCCTGGAAACTCTGTATGGCGCCAGCACGTCGCTCGGGCTGACGAGACAAAGCAAACGTTTCAGGCTTTTTTGAGTGCCCGACGGATGTCCTTGGCAAATTCCTTGATCGTGAAGCCCTCGGGCAGCGAGTCGATCAGGACGAGGTCGGAGATGGCGCTGCGGACACGCAAAGGTGCGATCGCCTGATATGCGGCTGAATTGTACCAGGCGCTCGCAGTATCCCGGCTTGGGAACTCCATCAGCACGACCGAGCCCGGCCAGGCTCCCTCAAGCACGTCGACTGAGCCCTGCGCCAGCCACTTACCGCCATAGGGTGCAACGGTAGCCTCAACCTGCTCGAGATAGGACAGACCTTCATCATTGGGTACATCGCCAGGGATTCGCAGGTGGTTGATTAGATAGGTCGACATGGAAAATCCTCAATGAAACGTATGGTGTCGCGGCGACGAAGAAGAGGAGGGCGTGCGACATTGCCCTCGCACCGCTTCCAAATCACTCCGGACTGATAGTTGGCCCGTCGTTTGGAAATTTCGCGAGCACCGTCGGATCTATGTTCAGGTGCTGCCAAACCAGTTCCGGGGGCGTATCGGTGAGCCAGTCGGATAGTCAAACCTCCTCGTATTCTGGTACCTGCCCGGACGCCGTTCGGTGCCCCGATGTCCTGGATGCATGTCCTTGGCCGCGCTCTACATAGCCGATATCGTCGGGTTTGAAGTCGGCCGTTTTCGCGCGAAGCGGCATAAAACATCGTCACGCGGCTTTGCCCATCCATCCAATATTGCCATTCGTCGGCGTTCTGTGCACGGTCAGGTATTGACCGACACAAGAAATGCCGATGCCTGGGCGCCGCGATACTCGCCAAAGCAAAGCAAGAGGTCTTTTGAGAACGCCGCAGCGATTTCAATATTGCCCGATGCAACTCGCCCATAGGCGGACAGAAAATAACCGACCGATCCGTGCCGACGCGAAAGATAGCGATCTTTCTGGGAAGATAACCGATGCGGAGGGCCGCAGGTTTGTCAGCCTGGGTACACAAGGCACGATGCACCTGTCTCCTTCGACCTGGCGGAGTAAGACAAGTGATCCATCTGTGCTGCTCTGAGCAGGCGGATACGAGGACGGCCTTACGAACAATAGTGCAAACGTCCATCGCTACCGACATAGGCGCCCGTATAGGGATCGTAGTTGGAATGCATGCGCGCGCAGTAAGAATTGTAGTAATCGTAGCCGGAATCGTCGTCATCGTCGTAAGATGGATAGTATGGGTAGGGACGGTACCGGCCGCCGTGATAAAAATAGGGGTGGGAGTAGCCACCAAAGTGATCTCCGTAGGACATGTCGGATCCGCCAAGTCCTCCGCCGTGCATTCCGTACGGCATTCCGCCAAAATGGCCGCTGCCAAAGCCGCCCTCCCCCCCGCCATGGCCGCCGCCATGCGCGGCAAGACCCGCGGTTGCCGAGCTGGTCACGACCGCCGCGCCCAAAAGAATAGTTGCTAACATTGCTCCTGCCGGTTTCATGTTATTCTCCTGTCGAACGAAAGCCAGGGTGTGTCCGGGCAGAAAAGTTTACCTCTGATCCACGTTAAACGAAACTATACTGGGGTTTGCATTAGATTATATCTAATGCGCTCAGATAATTGACCATTGTGTGCAAACAGGTCGATCCGGCGCCCGCGTCAGAGAGGCACCAGCATTGAATCAATCCGAGAGCAGCTTTGGAAGCACGCTCAAGAGCACGCAGAGTTGGCGCCAAAGAGCATGAAGCGGCTGGCGGCGCATTGGGTGAAGCCGGGGTTGATCGGCCTGTGAAGCACCTGCGTGGCACGGAAGATCCGCGCCATGCCTTTCTGCGGGAATTCCGTGAGGAAGGCTGAAGAGACTCTTTGAACGCCATTGCCCACTATGACATTGATAAGCATTTATCATCGCCGGCTATGGGACGTCGCGATTTTCTCTCGCCTGCGGCCGAGCGCACGACGTCCAGATCATGGTCGGCCCTCTGACATAACCCGGCCCATCCAAAGTGCCGTTCGTCGCCCTCCATTGCTGCGACCGCATTCGTCATGGCACGGTCAGTCATCAACAGTCTTTCAGACAAAAGCCTAGCGGTTAGAGAAAATACACAAGTCAGGTCAGGGGGTTATTATTCTACGCGCCAACGCAGTTTGTCGCTGGTACCACCATTGAACCAGGGAAGGACTATACCCCATGAACATCAAAGCTATCTGCCTCGGTGCAGCAATTGCGTTTTCGCCGTCCGGCGGCATTGCACTTGCCGGCACGCTGGGTGAGCCGGACACTATGAAGCCGTTCTTTACGGATGCCAGCATGAAAACCATGAAGCCGCTGAAGGAATTCAAAGACGTATTCATGGCTATGCCTGCCGAAAAGCAACAAGCGATGAAGAACGAATGCGCAGACATGGTGCAGCCATACACCGCCTTCTGCGCGAATGTGAATACTCTCGGGGGCCATAACTAAGGCCCGGTCAGTCACGCTCAACCCCGGCCGCCGTGGCGTGGAAGACCAAGCCGAGTTGAGACATGGTCGCCAGCAACGACTAGATCATCAATCCCGACATCGAGCGCTTCCACCATGTGAGCGCCACGGCCCCCTACATCGCCGTGCCGGGTGTCAACCACTCGGTCTACGAAGCTCATCCCGCGCAGGTTGGCGCCCTCATCGAAGAGGCCGCCCACACGATCGGCGAGGGAACGAATTGGAACTCGCAAGCCGTCGTGCGCGAAGGCGCGGCGGCTTCCTTCCAGCGCACGAGGTTCGTCCGTGAATGCCAGACGAGCGGCCTATCGAAACAAGCTTGGGAACGGACCGACAATCGCGCGAGCAACGCCTGGCCGCCGCCACCCGCTACGCCAGGGGCAGTCTGGTCTCCCACCAGGCGAGGCGAAGCTGCTGAGGCCGTGGTCCGTTCCGGCGACCGGGTGTGCCTTCGAACGCGATAACCAGAACCAGGCCAATTTTCTCGCCGCCCGGTTCGCCGAGGTCGATTCCGCGCTGGTGAAGAACCTGCACATCGTGCGGCCGTGCATGGTCCTGGCCGAGCACCTCGACCTGTCAGGCCGGCAAGATCGAGCTCTGTGCGGATCATACCTGTCTCGAGCTGTTCTCGCGCTGCTTCATCAATCTGACGCATGTCGCGCTCACCGTGGCACCCTGTGCGGATCGCGAGGGCAATCTCTAGATTGGTCCAACGCCGAGGATCCGCCTGTCGTTATCGAGGCGACCGCGGTCAGCAAGGGATCCTCATTGCGCAGCAACGAGTTGGTCGACAAGATGCCACGCATCGACGTGCCGGGCGACCGGTCGATTTCGTCGTGGCGGCACGTCGAACTTCTATGTCGAGCCGCTGTTAATGCGCGACGCGGCGCAGATCACCGAGATGCAAGATCCTCACCGCCATGCTCGCGCGTCGATCGCCTTCGACCTCGTGGCGCGCCGCGCAGCGCCCATGGACTCGACGTCGCCATCGTCAACGGTCCGCTGCACGTCCTCGTCGGTGAGTGCGCGGCGGTTTCCGGACCGGCACCCGACCTGACCACGGCCGACAAGGTATACCAAGGAATGTCTGGACCTAAATCAAGCGCCTAATCCGGTTGCCCTGCGTAGGATATCGCCGCGAAATGCCGACGGCTATTCCAGTCCTGGTTAGCGGCGCACAGGAGACGTGCCTGACCCGAAAGGACGGCGATCATGAATGACAGCCTCTCACCGCTCGAAATCGCGCGGGCAATGGTGGATTTTGGCGCCGCCAAAGCCGCTCACGGCGTTCCCGATCTTTTGATCCGCGGCATGCTTTCCGGCGCGCTCCTCGCCTTCGCGACGAGCCTGGCCCTGCAGGGTGCGCTTCAAACAGATGTCGCGCTTGTCGGCGCTCTCATTTTCCCGGTGGGATTTGCCATCATCGTCATCCTCGGCCTCGAGCTCCTGACCGGGAATTTCGGACTGGTACCACTGGCCGTGCTGGCTCGCCGCACGACGGTCGGCCGAATGTTGGCCAACTGGTTCTGGGTTTTTGTCGGCAACATGCTCGGCTCCCTCGCCTTTGCCGGGCTGCTCTATGTCGTCCTGACCGATGTCGGCAATGTCGGGGCGGGTGCGCTCGGAGATCATCTGCGCGCGCTCGCCGAAGCGAAGACGATCGCCTATGAGCCGTATGGATATGATGGACTGGTGACCGGTTTCGTCAAGGCCATGCTCTGCAACTGGATGGTGTGCCTCGGCGTCGTCATGGGAACGAGTTCAACGTCCGTCGTCGGCAGGATCGTCGGATGCTGGCTGCCAATATTCGCTTTCTTCGCGCTCGGTTTCGAGCACTGCGTCGTCAACATGTTCGTTATTCCCATGGGGATGATGCTCGGGGCCAAGATCAGCTTCGCAGACTGGTGGTACTGGAACCAGATACCCGTGACCCTGGGCAACATTGCTGGCGGATTCCTGTTCACGGGGCTTCCTCTTTATTGGACCTATCTAAGGGGCGGTGCGGAAGGCATGCCTGCCCCCGCGGCGAGGATGTCATTTGGCCCAGCCGAGTGATCGGCCTGGCACTCTCGCGAACACCTCCTTCTTAAACATCGATCCGCCCACATTGCATCGCGAAAGAATGTAGTCGTTTCGAAAAGAAGCCCTCTGTCGGGTCCGCCATGGTAGCGCCGACGGCGCCCCAGCCGATAGCATCCATTGGACGCAGCAAAAGTCAGGAGAGGCAGCCGCACATGCATCGGAGACCAGACGTGCAGTCTCGAACTAGCGGATGGTTGTGGCTGTCTGGTTCGTGTCCGACCGGGTTCAGTCCGGATGGCGAGTTGCAATCGCCGCCATTGCGCACCGCCTGAAGACCATGAACATGACCCAACTCGAACTTCCGCCCAGTACTTCGCGGCAGCCGCGTTTTCGCAGGGCAAGCGTTGCGGAGGCCGAAATCGCCGACGAACGCAGGCGAGCGATCGTTGAGGAGATTCCACGGCTGCGCGGCTATGCGCGCGCGCTGATGCGGGACCGCGATGCCGCCGATGACCTTGTGCAGGACAGCCTCGAACGGGCGCTGTCGAGGATGGCGAATTGGACGGTAGGCGATACGCCACGCAGTTGGCTGCTCACGATCATGCACAATCTGTTCATCGACCAATTGCGGCGCGCCAAACGCCACGCCCAGGCGGTGACCACGATCTCAAAAACGATAGATGCGATCGCTATGTCGCCAGAGGCCGAGAGGCTGGTGTCGGTGGATGTATTCTCCGCGCTTCAGCAGATCAACCCCGAACGGCGCGCAGCACTCGTGCTTGTCGCTGTTGAGGGCCTCTCTTACGACGATGCCAGCAAGGCGCTGGGCATTCCAGCGGGCACGCTGGCGTCGCGGATCGTCAGAGGCAGAGAGGAGTTGCGATCGATCCTCGAAGGTGTTGCGCAGCCGCGACGACCAGGGTGAGCGAAGACTGAACGGCGCCGTTTTCATCACAAGCCCAAGGCACACCTTCCATGCCGGCGCGGCGTCACGGGTTGATTATCCGGCGAACGCCGGAGCGCAGTGTGTGGTCGGGTCGCGGCAACAGCATCGAGAACATCTGGAGGGGGCGGGATCGGAAGACTTTCGTCCATACTGAATGACGACTTTGACATCTCTAGCGGTTTACGCTTCGAACGCCCAACCGTTCTGCAATCCGTACCAGGTCGGGCAAGGTTCGAACCGCCATCTTGCGCATGAGATGTCCGCGATGAATCTTGACCGTAATTTCGCTGAGGCCCATCTCACCCGCGATCTGCTTGTTCATCAAACCCTTGGTCACGAAGAACATGACCTCCTTTTCGCGAGAAGTCAGTGTTTTGTAGAGGGCTGATAGCGTTGCCGCTTCCTGGTCGGTTTCCCACCTTATACGGTCGTTCTCGAGTGCGCTGAAGACCGCATCAAGCATGTCCTGTTCCCGGAACGGCTTGGTCAGAAAGTCGATTGCCCCGGCTTTCATCGCGCGCACCGACATCGGGACGTCGCCGTGTCCCGTCATGAAGACAATCGGCATTTGAATGTTCGACTTTGCAAGATGAGCCTGGAAATCGAGTCCGCTTACACCGGGCAACCGGATATCGAGCACGAGGCAGCTTGGCGTTGCCGGCAGTTTGCCCTGTAGGAATTGGCTGGCGGAGGCGAACAGCTCGACATGCAGCCCCACAGATCTGAACAGGCCGCTCAGGGCATCCCGCACAGCGTCATCATCATCGATGACATAGACGGTCGACGCAAAAGCGGTCGACGCGGATGGGCCTGGATTGGAACCTGCTGTCACGATAGCAATACGCCTCTCACGATTCCCGCTGCGGAATGGCACAGCGCCATCTTAGCATATTAATTTGGCAACGAGACCCGCCAGGGCAAGACGTAGGCGATCCTCGAAACCCACCTGGAATTCAACTGCACAGGTTGGCGGTAATCTTCCCGGAACGAACGCAAGTGCCGATTCGGAACGTGAGCGACTTTGCCCAGGAGCATGGAGATGGCAGCGCTTGAATAACCACGAAGAGGTCATTCCAGCTTGTTTTCGCATTAGCAGTTCATCGCGTCGGCTATGCACCTGATCATGGCGCGGCGTCAAAAGGCTTGCAGAAGAAGCCTGCCGCCGCCAAGCGGCCTGCCTGGATCGCCAGAGCGCCGAAGGCGCCGCCGCCAATAGTTGATACCTTCGTATGCGCCGCATAGCTGATGATATGATCCATTCAGACTGCCATTTAATGGAGCAGTTTTCCCACCCGTGTACCTTGGCCCCACAAGCAGAGGAAAACTCTGAAGGCAGAGGAGCTTGGTTCAATGCAGTTCGACTCATCGTCAGAACCCGAACATGACGATCGGCGGCCGGGAGAGGATCGGCCCATCCTCCCGCGACGCAAAGGCATAGCGCGAGTGATGCAAGCCGACGGTCAGCGCCGAACGCCCGACTTCGGCTCATCATTGTTCGATCCATCCGCCGCAAGGCGCGATGCCTATCCGATGGTGCGAGATTCCGGGATGATTTCGATCCCCCTCACTCATATGAATGTCGTTCTCTCGGTGTCCACCGCAGCTATGCAGCGACCGCTTCGCGGTGGTCTGATGATGCATGCAAATGCCGCGGCAGACCCTGGTCCCGCGGCGGTGCCCAGAGGGGCCTTGGCGCAATGCGCCGAAGCAGACCGAAGCGCGATTGACGGGCTGAGTATCTTGGACACGCCCCGGGATATCGGCCTTGCCGAACTGGTCCCGCAACGGCATACCTCTGATCCGGTCGTCGAGCGTCTTTCCCGAGCGCTCGAGGCGGCCGAAGGCAGTCATGATGGATTTGGCGACCTCTATGCCGACGCAGTCCGCCTTGCTATCGTAACCCGCTTGCTCACGCTGGGTTCGGATCCAGAGCCAGATCCGAGGGCACGCGCTACGGCGGCCCTGCCGAGATGGCGGTGGAAGCGGGTCGTCGAATACGTCGATTCACATCTCGATGAGAAGATTGCGCTCGCCGATATGGCAGCAGTGGCGGGGCTCAGCCGAATGTATTTCGCCGCACAGTTCCGGGCGGCCACCGGCATTCGCCCGCATGAATTCCTACTGCGGCGACGGATTGACCGCGCCAAGCAGATGCTCAGCCAGACCGAGATGACCCTGGTCGATGTGGCGCTGAGCGTGGGCTTTCAGAACCAAGCCCATTTCACCACGGTCTTCGGACGTTCCGTTGGCGAGACACCCTATCGCTGGCGTTGCGGCAACCGCACGGATGTAGCAGATCGCCCCTGCGACAGCGATCCCGCCGTTGGGGGCTACCGGCCTCGTGGGTCGGATACGCGGCCCATTAAGCTGACCCCTACGGAAGAGTTGCCGCTCCGCAGCGCTGCCGGCGCAACCTAGGCGATATCGCTGGCAGCCCCCTGCGATGGAATGATGTTGCTTGGTGGAATTCTCCTTGCCAGGAAGGATTCTTCAGCTCTCCGTAAAGGTATCTCCGATGGCCAATGATATCCGTCCTTACAATGCCCCGGCCGGCGGATGGGGAGCGCTCAGGGCGCTGGGCGAACACCTTGTCGAGCAAGGGATTCCGATCAAGGGGGCAGCCACTCTGGGGCGCATGAACCAGCCGGAGGGATTTGACTGCCCCGGCTGCGCCTGGCCCGACCCCAAGCACACCTCATCCTTCGAGTTTTGCGAGAACGGGGGCAAGGCGGTTGCCTGGGAAGCCACGGCGAAACGCTGCACGCCGGAGTTTTTCGCTGCCCATACCGTTGCCGAGCTTTCAAGCTGGAGCGATTTCGATCTCGAGATGGTTGGGCGATTGACCCATCCGATGGCCTACGACGCCGCATCCGACCACTACCTGCCGGTCGATTGGAACCAAGCCTTTGCAACCGTTGCCCGCCACCTCAACGGATTGGCGGATCCAAACATGGCCGAATTCTACACATCCGGCCGCACCTCGAACGAGGCAGCTTTCCTCTACCAGCTCTTCGTGCGCGAGTTCGGCACCAACAATTTCCCTGATTGCTCGAACATGTGCCACGAGGCTACCAGCGTCGGCCTGCCGCACTCGCTCGGTGTTGGCAAGGGTACCTGCCTGCTTTCCGATTTCGATAAGACGGACTGCATCTTCATCTTCGGACAGAATCCAGGCACAAACAGTCCTCGCATGATGACGAGCCTGCGCAATGCCTCACGGCGGGGCGCAACCATCATGTCTTTCAATCCGTTCCGCGAGCGCGCTCTGGAGCGATTCCAGTCGCCCCAGAGCCCGATCGAAATGGCAACGCTTACGTCGACGCCGATCAGCGCCAAGCTTTATCAGGTGCGTGTCGGCGGCGACGTCGCGGTCGTGAAGGGACTCATGAAAATTCTCATGGAGGCAGACGATGCGGCGTGCGCAGACGAACTGCCGGCTGTCCTCGACTGGGACTTCATCAAGGGCCATACGACGGGTATCGAAGCTCTCGCCGCCGACCTGCGGGCAACGCAGTGGGAAGACATAGTGTCTCAGTCAGGACTCACTCGCGACGACATCGTATACGCCGCTCGCGCCTATATGCAGGCCGAACGAGCGATCATTGTGTATGGCATGGGTATCACGCAGCACCGGCGGGGCGCTCAAAGCGTGCAACAGCTGGCGAATCTCGCGTTGCTGCGCGGTCATATCGGACGTGAAGGCGCCGGACTTTGCCCCGTGCGCGGTCACTCCAACGTCCAGGGCGATCGCACGGTAGGCATCACCGAAACGCCGACAAAGGAATTTCTCGATCGGCTTGAGCGCCGCTTCGGCTTCAAGCCGCCGTCCCAGCACGGCCACAACGTCGTGACCGCGCTGGAGGCCATGAAAGACGGCAAGGTGAAAGTGTTCTTCGCCATGGGCGGCAACTTCGTGTCCGCCATCCCCGACTGGGAGGTGACGCGCGCTGCCTGGTGCAGGCTCGACCTGACGGTCCAAGTGTCGACCAAGCTCAATCGCAGCCATCTCTTACACGGGCGCGACGCGCTGATCCTGCCTTGCCTTGGGCGCACCGAAATCGACGTCCAGGCCACACGGCCGCAGTCGATCACGGTCGAGGATTCGATGTCGATGGTTCACGCGTCGGCCGGCCGCAATGTTCCGGCCTCAGAGCACCTGAGGAGCGAACCTGCAATCGTCGCGGGCATTGCGCGAGCAACAATGGGTGCACGTTCAGTCGTCGACTGGGAAAGCTTTACCGCCGACTACGACCTTATCCGCGACGCGATCGAAGACGTGTTCCCGATCTTCCAGGGCTACAATGCTCGCATTCGCATACCCGGCGGCTTCCATCTGACGTCAAATGCGCGTGAACGCATCTGGGCGACAGCTTCCGGCAAGGCAAATTTCCTTGTCTTCGACGGCCTCGGCGAGGATCCGCCCCTGGACAGCCTCGACGTACTATGGCTGACGACGGTGCGGAGTCATGACCAGTACAACACCACGATATATTCGATGTCCGACCGATATCGCGGTGTCTTCGGTCAGCGCGACGTGATCTTCCTCAATGAACAGGAGATAGAAAGGCGTGGCTTCCAGGCCGACGACCGCGTCGACTTGATCACTGTGTCCACCGACGGCGTTGAACGCCGCCTGTCCAATTTTCGGATCGTCCCCTATTCGTTCCCGAATGGCAGCTGTGCTGCCTACTATCCCGAGGCAAATCCTCTCGTGCCGCTCTATTCGCACGATCCGATGAGCTTCACGCCCTCTTACAAGGCAATTCCGATCCGCATTTCACGCTCGCGTGCCGAGGCGGGTTGATCATAGATGCGAACTCGCGCGCCTTCGGTTCTCCTCTCACGATGAACGTATTCCCTGCCGCTTCGAGATCGCGGGCATCTCTTGGGCGAACGTTCCTACACAAAAGCGAATGGGCCGAGTGGCAATAATTTTCGAGGTGTTGATCGTTCACTGACGTCTGCGAGATTTGCTTCGAGAGGAAACTGGAGTGGCGAAAATGAGTTCCTTGGACCAATACCGATCTGCCTCCAGGAGGCTCCGCAGCGGCGATCTTGGAGCCGCGTCGCGCTGGGTCGCAGCCAAGTGGCTGGATGGGTTCGGCCGCGGCAGCGATGACGCCAGCGGCAATGTCGAGCTGTCGCAGTTTGGGGTTTTGGAACCCTATATTGCCGAAGCAGTCGTGCTGGAGCGGGGAGTCGACTTCGTATTTGCGAAATGGGGCGCGGCGCTAGGCGCGCTTTGTGGTGGGGACCGTAGTCGTCACAGGCTGTCCACGCTCCCTCAGCCCAGCCGTGGGCAGCTCCGCCGCCTGTGTGTACGGGCGGCGGCGGAGCAGTTGCCGCAAGCGCGACACGCGACCTGGGCACTCGATGGGCGGGTTTGGGAGTGTGCCATGCTAGCGCTGCCAACGGCCGGCGACGAGCTTTCCGCTACGCGACTTCTCGTCGCCCTTTTCTTTGCCCCTCATCCGATGTTTGCCGCCGCACCTCTTCCGCGCGGCGAAGCGTTGCATTGGAGGCGAAGCTCCCACGCACGCCGCGCACGCACCATTCTGCCGAACTCCTGAGGCGCCCGTCCGCTCCTCCCGCGGGCGCCCGAACTGGCGGTGGGTCGCATCAGCGATCCACCGCCCTTTTGGTGTTTCGGTCGCCACGGACGGCTGGCGCGCCCATCACGTTCGCACCGGACCTGTCCGTGCGCGGCGACAAAGGCAAGGGCGTTTCTGAAAGACGCCGAACCGCGAAATCGAGATTGTCGCAACGAGCTGCCTCCGCAAACGCCTCGGCAACGCAGCTGACCGCAGGATTTGCTACGGCATCGCCGGCCCTCATCTCGGTCATCGGCGCGTTCGACTGTTTGCGAAAAGGAAGGAAGAAACCCGTGCGCGAAATCATCAATGCCATCGCGATTGCCATCACTCTCGGCCTGTCGGGAGTAGCCGCGGCAGACGCTGCCGAAAATCCCAAGCCCGTTCATATCATGGCGCGCAACGTCGTGCTCGTGCACGGAGCGTGGGCGGACGGATCGAGCTGGGCCGAGGTGATCCCGCTCCTTCAGGCAGCCGGCCTGAGCGTCACCGCAGTGCAGAATCCACTGACGTCGCTGGCGGACTCGGTCGCGGAGACGCGCCGGGCGCTGGCGCTGCAGGATGGACCAACCGTGCTGGTAGCGCATTCCTGGGGCGGCACCGTCATCAGCGAAGCGGGGGCTGATCCTAAGGTCACATCGCTGGTCTATGTGGCTGCGCGAGCACCGGATGCGGGTGAGGATTTCGTCGCTCTCTCCGCAAAATTTCCCGCAGGACCCGTCCGGGCCGGCATCCAGGTGAATGATGGTTTCTCCAAATTGTCCGAAGATTCATTCCTGAAATACTTCGCGAACGGCGTCGCGCCCAGGCAAGCGAAGATCTTGTATGCTGTTCAAGAACCCACCGCGGCGACTATCTTCGGCGGACGAACCAGCGAAGCCGCATGGCATTCCAAGCCATCGTTCTATGCGGTGTCGAAGCAGGACAAGACGATCAACCCTGACCTCGAACGGTTTCTCGCCAAACGCATGCACGCGACAACGGTGGAGATCGATGCGGGTCATCTGTCGCTGGTTTCCCATCCCAAGGAGGTCGCCGACCTCATTCTGGCTGCGGCAGGCCGATGACATCAGATTTAAAACAGCCCCGGCGATGCGTGCGGGCGGGCCTGGCGGCCTGGGCGGACCGTCCCCGCGACCCGTCCGCTGCGCGCTCGCTCCAACATGTGGGCAGGATTGGTCTCGCTCGCTACACTGATGTGCCCAAACCAATTCGTCCCCGGCAAAGCTGAGATGACTGACCAGTCGCGCCCGCCATGGGGGAGGATTGCGCTCGGCCATGAGGCTGGCGACGTCACAGGGCAACGCTCGGCGCCGGACATTCAAAGCAATGGGCGCAAAGTCATTTTGGAGGCACACACCAAAATCCGGCAATACGGCGACGTTCATCGCTCGAGCCGTTGCGATTAACGTCGCCAGGAAGGTCGTCGGCTGAGACATGGGCATCGTTCGGTTCGCGCTTCGATTTCCGCACACGTTCTATGTGCTGGCTGCCTTGATTCTCTTTCTCGGCGCCGTCGCGAGTCGCGAGATGCGGTTGGACGTCTTTCCGGAAATCAACATTCCGGTGGTGACTGTAATCTGGAGCTATGGCGGCCTCAGCACGCCAGAGATGGAACAGCGCGTCACCACCTACAGCCAGTACGCGATCAGCTCCAACGTCAATGGCATCAAGAACATCGAGGCGCAGACCCTAGGGGGACTGTCGGTTCAGAAGATCTATTTTCAGCAGGATGTGAATCTCGATCTCGCGATCGCGCAGATCGTTTCGGCGACAAACGCCATTCGCGCCCTCCTGCCACCGGGAATCCAAGCACCGCTCGTGGTACAGTTCAACGCCTCCAGCGTGCCGGTCCTTCAGATCAGCCTGAGCTCCGACACCCTCAACGAACAGCAGCTCTACGACTACGGCATCTATCGGATCCGTCAGCAACTGGCCCCGATCCCGGGTGTCACGCTGCCAACACCCGCGGGCGGAAAATATCGCCAGATCATGGTCGACCTCGACCCGTCGAAGCTCCTGGCCAAGGGCCTGACGCCGCTCGACGTCGTCAGCGCGGTCAACGCCCAGAACCTGACCTTGCCGTCGGGCACCGCCAAGATCGGCAACACGCAGTATGTCGTGCGCACCAACGCCACGCCGGCAACCATCGACGAGCTCAACAACATTCCGGTCAAGGTCGTGAATGGCGCCACGGTCTTCGTCAAGGATGTCGGCCAAGTCCATGACGGATGGCTCGTTCAGCAGAACATCGTTCGCGAGAACGGCCGGCATTCGGTTCTGCTCAGTATCATCAAGAACGGCAATGCCTCGACGCTGGAGGTGGTCGACGCCGTTCGGGATGCCTTGAAGACGGCGCGTGCCGCGGCGCCTCCCGGCATGGAAATCAGAGAGCTCTTCGACCAGTCGGTGTTCGTCAAGCGATCGATCGCCGGCGTGCTGCGGGAGGGCGTGATCGCGGCCGCGCTCACCGCCCTGATGATCCTGCTGTTTCTCGGATCGTGGCGATCGACGCTGGTCGTCCTGATCTCGATCCCGCTTGCGATCCTGTCGTCGGTCGTGGCTCTGTATTTCCTGGGCGAAACGCTCAATACGATGACGCTGGGGGGCCTGGCGCTGGCGATTGGCATCCTCGTTGACGATTCGACGGTGACGCTCGAGAACACCCATCGGCTGCTCACCGAGGAAGGACAGATGCTGCCGCAGGCGACGCTGCACGGAGCCGCCGGCATCGCCGTGCCGACCCTGGTGTCGACGCTGGCCATAAGCTGCGTGTTCACATCGGTGGTCTTTCTGGAAGGTCCGGCAAAATATCTGTTCACACCGCTCGGTCTTGCCGTCGTGTTCGCGATGCTCGCATCCTATGGACTTTCGAGGACGCTCACTCCAATCACCATCGGGTTGCTGCTCAAAAAAGAGCGCCACAGCGCCTCCACGGGCTGGTTCGGTAGGTTTCACGCCAGGTTCGAACTTGGTTTCGAGGCCATGCGCCTGCACTATGCCGAGTTGCTGGCCGTACTCCTCAGGCGCCGGTTCATCGTTCCCGTCATTGCAGTCCTGGTGCTCGCGTTGGGCACTGTGCTGTTGACGCTCGTCGGTCGCGATTTCTTTCCCGCGATCGACGGCGGCCAGATCCAACTCCATGTGCGGGCCCCCGCGGGAACCCGGATCGAGGAGACGGAGAAGATCTTCCAGGCTGTCGAGGACAAGATCCGCGAGATCGTTCCCGATCGCGACCTCCAGCTTGTCGTCGACAATATCGGCCTGCCGGCGCGTGCCTACAATTTGGCGTTCACCGATGGATCGACCATCGGCGTGAATGACGGCGTGATCCTGGTCGCATTGAAAGACGGCCACGCGCCGACTGCCAACTATGTGCGCAAGTTGCGCGCGGCGCTGCCCAGCGCCTTTCCAGACGTTCTGTTCTACTTCCAGTCGGCCGACATCGTCACGCAGATCCTCAATTTCGGGCTGCCGGCGCAGATCGATGTTCGTACGGTCGGCTATGACCGCGCTACCAACCTGCGGATCGCGATGGAACTGCGGCGCCGCATCGCAGCCATTCCCGGTGTAGTCGACGCACACCTACAGCAGGAAGTCGACGCGCCGGCGTTCTATGCCGATATCGATCGCACGCGTGCGGCGCAACTCGGCCTCAATGCCAGCACGATCGCCAACAACATCAATGTGAGCCTGAGTTCCTCCGAGCAGGTGTCGCCGAACTTCTGGACCGACCCGACCACGGGCATCCCCTACTATCTCGCCGTCCAGACGCCGGAAAACAAGATCGCGTCACTGAACGATCTCGGCAACACGCCTGTTTCCTCGACCATCAACACCGCCGGTGCACAGGTTCCCGGGCAGCTCAGCAACGTCGCTACATTCAAGCGCGACAGTCTCCCGACCAACGCCAACCAGGCGAACGTTCAGCCGGTCTACGAAGTCTATGCAAGCGTCCAGGGCCGTGATCTGGGAAGTGTCTCCAGCCAGATCAGCGCGGTCGTTGCCGACCTGCAGAAGCAGCTTTCGCCTGGAAACAACATCCAGGTCATAGGCCAGATCCAGAGCATGAACGATGCCTTCTGGGACCTCGGCGTCGGCATCCTGTTCGCCGCCGTGTTCGTCTACTTGCTGATGGTCGTGAACTATCAGAACTTCGGCGACCCCTTCGTCGTTATCCTTGCCTTGCCGGCGACCTTGTGCGGCATCGTGACGATTCTGTTCATCACGGGCACGACGCTCAACGTGCCTTCGCTGATGGGGGCGATCATGGCGGTCGGGGTCGCTTCGGCCAATTCCATCCTGCTCGTGACCTTCGCCCGGGACCAGCAGTTGGCGGGCAAGTCCGCGTTCAACGCGGCGATCGAAGCCGGTCATACCCGGATCAGGCCCGTGCTCATGACCGCGGCCGCGATGATCGTCGGCATGGTCCCCATGGCGATCGGCGGAGCGGGCGAAGAGCAGAATGCCGCGCTGGCGCGCGCGGTCATCGGGGGGCTTTTGTTTGCAACGCCCACGACGCTCCTCGTCGTGCCGTACCTGTTCACGATGCTGCGCAGCGGACGGGACGGCAAGACGGCTCACGGCGTCTTCGACGAGGAAATCGCATGAAGCCGAGGGACCATCTGGATCAGCCCGACGATACGGTGATGGATCGCGCAACGGAGCGGCCGCCGCGCCGAGGCGGAGGCTGGCTGCTTGCATTGGGCGCATTGACCCTGCTGGCGACGGGACTGGCCTATGGCGTCCAGGGATACTATTCGCGCAACCGCGAACTCGCGGCGGCCGCCGAACAGGCGCGTGACTTCATCCCGCAGGTGCGTGTTGCGGCGGTAAGGCCGAGCGACGACATCGTGCAAGTCAGTCTGCCCGCCACCACAACCGCCTACGACGTCGCCGACATCTTCGCACGAGCCAGCGGCTATATCGAGACGCGTGAGGTCGATATCGGAGACAAGGTCAAGAAGGGACAGTTGCTGGCCAAGATTGCCGTGCCGGAACTCGATGACCAGATTTTGCAAGCCCAGGCAACCTTGGGACAGCTCAAGGCGGCGTTGCAACAGGCACAAGCCAATCTCGATCTCGCAAAGGTGACGTGGCAAAGGGACAAACCCCTGGTGGACCAGGGCTGGATCACCAAGCAGCAGGGTACGATCGACGTCCAAAGCCAAAAGGCACAGGAGGCGGCTGTCGGCGTTGCTGAGGCCAATGTGAGTGCGCAGCAGGACCAGCTGCGCGTGCTCGATCAGCAACAGGCCTACCAGCAGGTCGTCGCCCCGTTCGACGGCGTCATCACTCAACGCAACGTCGATATCGGCAGCCTGGTGCAGGCCGACACGACCAACAGCACTTTCCTGTTCGCCATCATGCAGGGAGATGTGATCCGTGCCCAGGTCTACGTCCCCCAGGATCAGGCCTTTGGACTGACCCCAGGGGTCAAGGCTGTGCTCCAGGTCCCCGAAGTCCCCGACCGAACCTTCCCGGGCACGGTGACGCGGATTGCCGATGCGCTGGCGCCGGGCACGCGGACCTTGCTGACCGAAATCGACATTTCTAACCCTGACGGTGTCCTCACGCCCGGCACCTATTGCACGGTCGAACTCCAGATCCCGCGCAAGACGCCCAGCTTCTCCGTGTCAGCAGATGCGATCATCTTCAACGCCGATGGGTTGCAGGTTGCCGTGGTCGAGGACGGCATTGCGCATATTCGAAAGATATCGGTGGCGCGCGATCTCGGAACGGAGGTCGAGGTCCGTGACGGCGTCAAGCAGGGTGACCTGGTGATCCTGAATCCGCCGGTCGAACTTGCCGAGGGCAGCAAGGTGCAGATCAGTCCTGCAGCCGGCGGAACACCCTAGTTCCGTTCAACCTGATTCAATTTCAAGGGCGCTCAGCATGAAAATCGAGGCCTTGGCGTCATACACAGGCCGAATACCAGCACTATACTACATTATACATGCATGATACCTTGATATACTACGTATTACGTCCGATCGTTGCTAAATAGTTGATGCAGGCCGAGAACAGCAGAGGCGAGCCGAATATCGTAACCCGAAGGTTCCCGAGTGCCTGTAGGCGGAATGCGGTTGACAAATAGCCGCCTTCCTCAACGAAAAGGAGAGTTAATCATGCGTCCTATCCATCTGAAGGCGGCGCTTGCCGCGATTATCGTCGCAGTCCCACTCACAGGGGCCTTTGCCGCCTCGTCGCACGGCGGCCACGACGGCGATCACGGCCGTAATGGTGAGCATGGCAGCAGCGAATACGGCGACTTTTCGCAGAATGGATGGTTTGACGGCATCAACTCGTTCAAGGCCCACCCGACTGCGGGCAGGAACTTCCTCCAGCAGTTCATGGGCGAATGAGAAGGCCCCACCGTCCCGCCGCAGCCCCGCCGTCTCTCAGGAATGGCGGGGCTGCAGCATGAAGTCTACGGCGTGCGAAGGCGCAGAGACCAACCGCCTGCGGGCAAGCCTGGCTACCTGGGGTATTTCTCGGGCATGTCGCCTTCTCATGCCGCCGAACGAAATCATGAACATGCAGCGCCGCCAACAAATTTTTCGACTTGCCGGTTCATTCGTATCGTCTGCCGGCATCGACTTGGCGCAACTGTTTTTGACCCAACCGTGCTAGGGACGACGAACCGGAAAATGCTGCCGTGCGGAAGATTGGGGGTGGCCCACAGCCGGCCGCCGTGGGTCGTGATGATAGAGCGGCATATCCATAGTCCCAAACCCATGCCCTCGCATTTCGTCGTGAACAGGGGATCGAAGATACGCTCGGCAAGCGCCGGATCGAGCCCAATCCCCGTGTCCTCGACCGCAACCTGCACATCGCCATTTTTGTCAAGCCGGGTGCTGATCCGCAATCTTCTCTGTCGATCCTGCACCGGGCTCATCGCCTCGATGCCGTTCGCGATCAGGTTAGCAACCACCCGTTCCAATTGACCGTGATTGCCTCTGATCGGTTCCAGGTTCTCAGCAAGTTCGACCTCGACCGCGATTTGGTGAAGGCGCAGATCGAGACTGACGAGACTGAGCAGGTTCTTGATCAAGTCGTTGATGTAGACCTTAGTCGCCATGGGCGGGGTTTTCCGGACGAGATCGCGAACACCTCTGACCACATCGGCGGCGCGCAGGGTATTGCCGATGATCCGTTCGATCGCCTGTGTCGCCTCATCGAGATCCACTGGATAAAGGAAGCATGTCCGAGTCTCCATTCTTGCTTGGTACAGAATTCGTATCCCGATCGGCGGGTTGGACTACTACTTAGGTCCATCCAAAATAGCCGTGAGACTGGTTATGGGAGCAGGCGCAGAGCGCATCAGTTCGGCCATCCTGACCAGGTCTGCCAAGGATTGCGCGCCCATCCTTCTCATGACTTGAGCACGATAAATCTTAACCGTGGATTCCACCATGCCAATCCTTCCGGCAACCTGCTTGTTCATCAATCCTGCCGTCACCAGATCCATGACCTCGCGTTCGCGCTCGCTTAGCGTCTGAAATCGGGTGAATGTCTCGATCGCTTGTCGACTGCGATCGAGGCGCATGCCATCCAGCTCGATGGCTCTTGTGACGGCATCTAGCATTTGCTGTTCGCTAAACGGCTTCGTCAGAAATTCGACTGCACCTGCCTTCATGGCGCTCACCGCCATCGGAACGTCGGCGTGGCCAGTCATGAATATGAGTGGAATACGGACGCCGGCCGCGACAAGGCGGGCCTGAAAGTCGAGACCGCTGATGTGCGGCATACGAATATCCAGCACGAAGCAGCTCGCAAGGTTCGGCAATTCCATGTCGAACACCTCGTGTCAGAGACGAAAATGCCTTGCTTTGCAAACCGACCGATTCCAACAAATCGACCCGCCCTTCGCGCATTCGTCGTCGACGACGAAGACGAACGCATTTTGGGTGGTCCGACCACAGATGGGGGCAACAACCGACCGCGGCGGCCGCAGCTGCGGCCGTTCATATTTTCGGATCACCAGAATGGACCGCACCAGGTGACGCTAAGTACGTGGATTCCCAGCGCACCGCACGAACTGACCTCGGTCTGCCGATACGACAGACCCCGATTGGACACGCAGCATCCACCGATGGGTACACTCTGCGATCGCAACGGGAATAACCGCAAGAACGCGCCAGCAGCCGCAAAGCAGACAAAGCCGGCCCACAAACCAGCCGGTAGGCTGCTGTCGAACATGATGGAAGGCGGCCCAATTGAAACGGGCCGAAAGTGGCAAGCAGATGTCGAGCAGATAAACGTCGTTCCCGTTGGCCTGGGGGATAGAGCGCTGGCGGCCGCGAACCTGCAGAGACGATCACGCTGTGACGGTCTACGACGGACGGCTTCCAAACTCGAAGCCACCGATTTTCCGCGGCAGCGGCTGCGCCGAAATATGACGAGGAGACTACAAATGGACTGCAATCGAGCACTGTTGCAGATTTCATCCATTGGCGCCGGCGTTTTCCTGTCGATCTGCGTCGCCGGTTCCGTAGCGACCGCCGCAGCCAATGACCAGGACACTCTGGCCACCGTCGTTGCCGACCAAGTGCGAAGCCAAGGCTTCCCTTGCAAAAATCCGAGTTCTGCGGATCGCATTGAGGCCGAGTCCGTCCCAAATCAGACCGCCTATCTGCTCAAGTGCGAGGGAACCACCTACCGGGTTCTCTTGATTCCAGATCAGGCAGCAGAAGTGGCCAGGGTTGACTGAAGCCGTAATGCAGGTTCCAGCGAGGAGACACTTTCAAAATCGAAATGGCCAATCTTTCTCGAAAAAAACTGCGTTATCCCGCAAGTGACCGCCAGTCTTGCAAACAAAAACACAACCCAGAAGCAACCAGTATCAGCCTACGTAAATCGGCGCGATCGGAAGTTCATCCGCGAGGCTTGCACATCCGACCGGCCACACGCCGGATAGACGGTTCCCAGGAGGAACACGCCACGGCGCCAAGACCAAAGCCTCGCTCGGATCACGATCATGTCAATTTTAAACATCCTGCGCAGGCACGGCGCGGTGCTGCTCTGCTCCGCCGTCTTGGTAGCGCCGCTCGCCACTGGGGTCGCTCCAAATTCGAGTTTGGCCGATACACAAGCGGGCTCGTCCTCGGTCGCCTCCGCGATAGGCACTTCGGCTACCTCCTATGCTGCGATCGTGGCGGCCGACAAGCCGGCGGTGGTGACGATCACGTCGATCATGAAAACTTCATTGGCGCCCGATGACCAAACTCAGCGCTCAGACAGCGGGCTGTCTTCCGATGAGCGGTTGCCGGATTTCTTCGGCAATCGAGGAATCCCGATGCCTAAGGTACCCCCGCAAGAAGCGACGCAACTGGCGGAGGCGCTTGGTTCCGGCTTCATTATCAGCTCAGACGGCACCATCGTCACCAACAACCATGTCGTCGACGGGGCTTTGGATATCATGGTGACGCTTGACAATGGAACCGAGCTGCCGGCGGCCCTTGTCGGCCACGACGCAAAGTCGGACCTTGCGGTCCTGAAGGTAAAGGCTGGGAAGCCCCTCCCAACTGTTGGCTGGGGTAATTCCGACGGACTCAGGGCAGGCGATCCAATTCTGGCGATTGGCAATCCGTTCGGCATCGGAACCACAGTCACTGCGGGGATCGTTTCCGCTCGCGGGCGCGACCTCAACAGCGGTCCCTACGATGATTTCCTCCAGATCGACGCGCCGATCAACCACGGCAATTCAGGTGGGCCTCTTGTCAACACCAGCGGGGCTGTCGTGGGTATCAACACCGCGATCTACTCGCCCAATGGCGGCAGCGTCGGCGTCGGATTTGCGATCCCTTCCAATGAGGCAAAAAAGATAGTCGCCAAGCTTGTAAAGAACGGTTCGATTGAACATGGGCAGCTCGGCATCGAGATGCAGGCGGTTACAATGGACCTCGCCAACGCCCTCGGTCTGCCGACGCCTGAAGGTGCTTTGGTCGCTTATGTCGGCGATGGATCGCCCGCCGCTCATTCGGGCATCGAGACCGGCGACGTCATCACCGAATTTGCTGGTCAAACCATCAAGGAGCCCAAGACCTTGTCTCGAGCCGTGGCAGATCTCTTGCCGGGGAAAAAGGAGACGATGTCCATTTGGCGCAATGGGAAGACAGTCGCGTTGTCGGTGGTCGTCGGCGGCAGTGACGACAGCGTCAAACAGGTGGCCGTGGTCAATTCCTCCCATCCGTTGCATTCCAATTTTCCAACACTCGGCCTGGCGCTTGGTGACCTCGATCAAGCCGTCCGGCAGGCCCTGGACGTGCCTTCGCAGGTGCGCGGCGCCGTGGTTGAGGGTGTCGACCAGGACCAGCCGGCAGCCACCTCAGGCATTGAATTGGGCGACATCATCGTCTCGGTCAATCGCGTGCCGGTACAGACTGCCGAGGAGACGAGCCAGGCCATCAGCGCCGCGACAAAATCCAGCAAGAAGGCGGTTCTGCTGCTGGTCAAGCGGGGTGAACAGCAGATCTTCGTCGTCGTGCCATATGGCAATGGCTGACATAATGCGGATGCCAAAGCCCGTAACGGGATCTCGGATCGCCGACCTGGCGCTCCCTTGGCGATAGCAACGAAGCGGAAAAGCGGAATGGGAGCGCGGTAACCGCGCCCGCCATTGCGCCAGAACCAGATCTCCGGTCAAGGACATGGCAGGTGAGAGCCAGCACAAGGTCTCGATCGAAGACCGCTGGCTTCATAGCAGACGAGTTTGACGAGCCGCGGAATTCGCAGCCAGATCGGCCGTCCAGGGTCTATCCGAAGCTCCGCCGATAGGCACTCGGCGTCAGGCCGGTCGCCTTGCGAAAAGCGGCCGTGAATGAACTGGTTTCGCTGTATCCGACAGTCAATCCGATGCCCGTCACCGAATGAGCGCGCGTCGCAAGGAGACCTTTGGCATGCTCGATTCGACGGCTGGTAAGATACCGGTGCGGAGGCACCCCAAAAGACAGCTTGAAGGCGCGGCAAAAATAAAATGGGCTCAACCTGGCAAGCTGCGCGAGAGTGGCGAGCAGTACCGGTTCGCCCAAATGCGCTTCGATGTGCGCCGTGACTATGCGCTGCTGCCAAGCTGCAAGCCCACCTCGAAGCTGAGGTTCGGCTGTTGGCGTCCCCGCGTGGAAACGGATCAGCTCATGAGCTAGGACGATGCCCAGTGCTTCCAGATAGGACCGATTCTCTAGGGCCGGACTTTCGAGCGATCTCATCAGTTTGAGGGCCGTGCCCAAAAGCGTTGCGTCCTCAAAGAAAAGCTTGGCCGCGAACGCCACATCTGTCGTGCCGGCGTTGAACGGAACGTGCAGCTTGGCAGGATCAAGATAGACAAACATGAGACGCGAAAACGTCCGCGGCGCATGCCATTCAAGATATTCGCAACCGGCGGGCACCAAAGTAAGCCGGCGGCCAAAATCCCGCAGTTTCGATCGAGGCAAACCTTCGACGAAGGTGTCACCGTCTCGCCGCGTACCCTGCTCGTAGACCACCAGCAAGTGTATGGGCGCGCGAAACCGGAATTCGAATTTGTCATGGCCGGCGGCTTGGACCACCTCGGCAACGATCCCATCCGAAATCGCCGTGCGACTACTCACTGCTTCGGCTGAAGATATCTCGACACGGTGGTCGGCTCCATCGGCGCTCCGGGGCCGGAGCTGCGCGTGCGTCACGGAGTTGGCACGTTGTGCCTTTTCGCGTTTGAACGGAACACGCCAATCCGCCGACAGCAATGGTCCCATTTGCTCTGGCCTCGGAACATTGGCCGCGAAGGCAGAAATCGCGAGTGTATCGATGTCGCTGCGGGCAGGATTCATCAACATGGCTTGGCGCACATCCTTCGGGTTATGCCATCTGATGTCAGTCTAAGGCGCTGGCGATGATTTATCCCATCCTACATCCGTCGGCCGTAATAGAGTATTGGTTTGGAATACTCATACCTTGGTTTGTGATTGGACGTCGCAATTGAAGGTAATTGTGTTTGTGGCGCGCGAACCAGTTGGCCGGTTCTTCAATCGCGGCCGATCCCAGAAGATTGGTCGATTGGCCCTGCTGGACGTCCCGTCTGGATGATCTTGAACAAGGGGTCCCTGTATGGCCTGGACTTTCGACGTTTCGCGCGAAATCCGCAAGCTGGATGCAAAGCCGGCAAGAACGACGAAGCACCTGTGGCAAAAAGCACTAGATTGTGGGTCGGCGCTGCGATCGACGGTTTGATCACATTTCCATCCACCCATCGTGGCAGCGCTCCAACTCGTGCCAGATTGATCCTGCGGGCCTCCCTCCCTCGCTCGCTGATTGATTGTGACGGCGCTCTTCCCCCCGGGAGCGTCTCTCACCGCTCGAGTCTTGGGCCGATGACATGCTGTCATCGGCCCATTTTTCCTCCTGTCTCCCGAGCAGAACCGGTTCACGGTCGATCACCGAAGCGTTTCCGGCGTCGGCACCTTCAGCGATGCGACTTGCTTGCGGCGCGATATGTCGCGCGATTTCGGAGACAAGTATCCGACGTCGCCACGGGCGCTCGACCGCCTCATAGCGACGTCCTCGACGGGAAGGAATGGACTGCGATACGGGCTTCTTGGCCGATCTGGTTGTCGGTTCTTGGACGGGCCTCGGCAACGATGAGTGGTTGCTGTTCGTTTTTCGTTCGACATGATTGAACTTCACCTGCGTGTGTCCCGGAGGCGAACTTGCTGCGGCGGCCCAAGCGGTCGACAGGAGGACTGCCGGGAATACAGCCGCGATTGGAAAAGAGCTCATGTGTTTCACCTGTTGTTCTGTTGCGCAGCCGGCGAAACTCGAATTGGCGACAGAAATGTCGCTCATGCCGGCGACATTTACATAGGCTTGGAAACACGTCTCGCGGCAGTATACGAAACCCATCTAACTAGCTGTAATTATTTATCTCCATAACCTTGGAGTATAATTCGCCCAGCAGGGAGTGATGCGGAGCATAAGGCTAGGGCGCCCCTCCTCGTCGGCTCTCATAGATTGATCCGAAGCTCTCGCATGGCGGCCTGGCCTCCGACCGCTGAGGATCCTGGTCATGTTCATACACAACGCGGCGCGCGATCAGTCGAAGATCGGCTTTCCGATCGCGTTCGAAAAGATGTTGCCGAGATAGAAGTGGAGCTGTGCACGCACGCCGATGTCGCGGCCCGAGCTCTCATTGATCGGAATGATCGCCTCCACCCCGAGTTGGGCGTACTCGCCCACCCAGATGACGCCAGGATTGATCGTGCCCGTGGTCTCTCCGGTCGACGGCCCGTTCAGGGGCGTCTGCATCGCAAGTTCCACCAGCGGCACCAGACCCTCGGCGAAGCGATGAGCATTCCCCTTGCCTGCGGAATGAGAATTGGTGAGCAGGCTGTATTCCAGGGCAAAGCCCCATTGCAGGATGTCTGGGTTGTCTACCGAGGTGGTACCTACCACGGTGGTGGATTCAGTTGGCAGTGCGACTCCGAGGGTCGCGGTGACATTGACCGGTTGCAGCCACGCCATAGAATCCGACAGATCGCCGAAGCCCTTGCCCACGTAAACGGTCGGCGTCAGCACGGAGAACGACTTGGCACCGATGTCGGACGATCCGGTGCCGCCCAGCGCCAGCGTGCCGCCTGCCGAGAGCACGAACTCATGCTCTGCACTGGAATAGAGTTCGTACTGTGTGTCGAGCACCAGATTGTCGAAGCCCGCCCGTGTGCTCCCCTCGTGATCGATCATGCGGTAGTTCGCGGTGAACGAGACCGACCAATCCGGGGTGATGAGCTTGCTGTAGGAGAAGGGAAAATCGACCTCGTGCGAGGCGGTGTCAGGCAACTGCGTTAATTGGGGAAAATTGACGAAATCGGCCGGAGTGGGAACGACGGTCGCCAGAGTCGAGGGAAAGAAGCGGTCCCCAACGTAGGACGCAGACGCTTCCGAACTTGCAACGAGAGATAACAAGAAGCTGGGCACAGTCAAGTGCCAGACCCGATTAGCCATCCCACTCTCCTACACCCATTAGGCGCTCACAATCGAAGGCGACGGTGTTCAGGATTCGGCCTCGATCGCTCGAAGCGCCCGATGCCGAGCGCTTCGTCGTCCGTGGGTTTCGCCTGCATCCACTGGCTGCAGGAATTGAGGACGATCATCCCCTTGGCACCCTTCACGCATCGGGCCGTCCGCCAGGGGCGCCGATGAGACAGAGGCGGTTCAGTCTGGGCATCGCCTTTCTCTACAAACCAAAGCAAGGCAATCAACGCATCCGAATAGATAGCGAGGCAAATCAAAAGCGATTCGGCACCGGCGTCCGTGGTCCAGCCCGCGAGCACGGCAAAAAGACAGGGCGGTGCCATCATGGCGAAGAGTTCGAACCAGCGCGACTTACCGAGATGCTCGCGCGAAGACAACGCGTCGATGGTCGGCGTGTCGAGCGGGCCTGTGCCGGCAGGAACCGCGGAGCTAGGGGCCGAACGATGCCGACCGCAACCCAGGGACAAGAAGCACCCGAGCCCCACAGCGCCCATTGCGATGCCCTGCTCCGTGAGGGCCAGGCCGGTCGCCCGCAGCACGCCCCGACCTCCGGCAGAGGACTTGTAGGACCGCATCGACTTCCTGGGCGCCATGCGTTGAACTCCTCGTGGATCGAGCGTCGAGTGTTGCGCTCAAGCAAAGACATATCTTTCGCAAACGCCGCCTGGTTCGTGTTTCGCCCGTTGACTTCTTCAATTGGCTTCAAGCAAAGCCGACGTGTAACGCTGATTTCGCGGCCCTGACAGTGCTTGCGGTTCATGCAAATACCGTCAGCCGATACCTGATCGACATGCCATCATGAGTAACCGTTCACCAATTAGCTCGCTCATCTATACCAATGGATAATTCAATCCGATGGCAAAACCTAGGCATGCTTCCCAGAGAAGAAAAGGAGGAACAAATGAAATGTCTAAGCTGCGGGTGTGAGGTGAAATTACCTCACCAGTACTATTTTTGCTCTCTGGACTGTTTCGTTGAGACAACCCTCAACACCGAATGGAGAATGTTGGGCGATGGACTTCCGCCTACTGGTTTTCCTGCTGGTGGCCAGCCCCGCACTGGCTCAGGACCACACTTCTCCCGCCCCGCCTGGCCCGCCCGAGGGCAACTAAGGCCAGGGCCACGAGAAGTGGCACATCTACAGGGGGATGCATAACACACCGGGTGGCTTATGCTGCAACGGCGGCGACCGTCGGCCAACGGTCGCTAAGTTCGAGGGGAAAGAGGTGGGCAAACTCGAGCGTGGACGCTGATAGAGGCCCAAACGGTACCCGAACACGGCCCTACTCATAGAACGAAACAGCTCACATTTGCGCGGCTGCGAACACCCGTCTACTGCTTCATACCCCCTGACAACGGGGCCTGAGCCTCCTGCCTAGCCGGCCGGGTGCGTGGTTCCGAGAAGAGTTCGCCTTGCTCGGGTTCCGCAGGCAGTGTGCTTGCGCCTCGCAAGCCGCCCACGAATCTACCGAGTCGCTCAAGATACAGGTAAACCACCGGCGTCGTGTAGAGCGTGAGAATTTGCGACAGCACCAAGCCACCCACGATCGTGTAGCCGAGCGGCTGGCGGATTTCCGATCCGGCGCCGGTGCCCAGCATCAACGGCACGCCGCCCAGCATCGCCGCCATGGTGGTCATCAGGATCGGCCTGAAACGTATGGTGCAGGCCCGGTAGATCGACTCCTGTGGACTGAGACCTTCGTTCCTCTCGACCTGGAGCGCAAAGTCGACAAGCATGATGCCGTTCTTTTTGACGATGCCGATCAGCAGGATAACGCCGATCAGCGCTATCACGCTGAAGTCCATATGGACCGCCATCAGCAACAACAAGGCGCCGATAGCGGCTGAAGGCAGCGTCGACAGAATGGTAATCGGATGGATCAGGCTCTCGTAGAGCACTCCGAGGATGATGTAGATAACTATCAGCGACACTCCGATCAGGATTGGTGTACCTGATAACGCCGACTGAAAGGCTTGCGCATTGCCCTGGAGGCTGGTTGCAAGCGAAGCAGGCTTTCCGGCATCGCGTTCGAACTGCTGGATAGCGGCGACCGCATTTCCAAGCGCCGCCCGGGGTTTTAGATTGAAGGAGATCGTGACCGCCGGAAACATGCCCTGATGATTGATCACGATCGGCGCGGCCTTCGTCACGCTGGTCACCAGCGCGCTTAACGGCACCTGCTGCCCTGTCGAAGAATTCAGATAAATATCCTTGAGCGCTTCGGGGCCGTACTGGAATTCCGGGCTGACCTCGAGAACGACGTGATACTGGTTAAGTTGCGTGAACATTGTGGAGACGATGCGCTGGCCGAAGGCATCGTCGAGCGTGTTGTCGATCGTCGATGGAAGGATACCGAAACTCGACGCGACTTCGCGATTGACGGTCACGTCGAGCAGTGGTCCGGCATTCTCCTGATCGGTGGCCACGTCAACGATTCCTGGTATTCCTCTAAGCTTGTCGAGGAAGATCGGCGCCCAATGGTTGAGCTCGTTGGAATCGGCATCGGCCAGAGTATATTGATACTGCGTCTTCGAAACCCGACCGCCGACAGTGATGTCCTGCGCCGCTTGCATGTACAGCGCTATGCCTTGTGTCCTGGCGAGTTGGGATGACAGCCGGCTGATCACCTGATCGGCGCTGACGTCACGCTGGTTGTTGGGCTTCAAGGCAATGTACATCGTCCCTCGATTGAGTGTGCTCCCGCCAGTTGCTCCTATCGAGGCTCCGACCGAAGCTACCGCCGGATCCTTTAGCACAACGTCGGTTATCGCCTGCTGGCGCTCGGCCATAGCCGGGAACGAGATATCCTGATCGGCCTCTGTGACGCCGATAATCAGGCCGGTGTCTTGTTGCGGGAAAAAGCCCTTCGGGATGACAACGTAGAGATAGCCGGTGACGGCAATCGTTCCGAGCATGACGAGCAGCGTAATGAAAGTGTGCCGCAGGACGATCTTTAGGCCCCGGCTATACAATCCAAGCAGCGCGTCGAACCCGCTTTCGCAAATATTGTAGAGCCGCCCGTGCCTGACGTTGGCCTCATTCTTGAGCAGACGCGCACACATCATTGGCGTCAGCGTGAGCGAGATCACCAGCGACAGGATCAGTGAGACGCTCACCGTCACGGCGAATTCCTGGAAGAGTTCGCCGACATAGCCTCCCATCAGAAATAGTGGAATGAATACGGCGATGAGCGACAGCGTAATCGAAATGATGGTGAAGCCGATCTCGCTCGAGCCCTTCAGCGCAGCCTCCATGGGGGTAAGGCCTTCTTCGACGTGGCGGACGATGTTCTCGATCACGACGACTGCATCGTCGACGACGAAGCCGACCGCAATCGACAAGGCCATGAGCGACAGATTGTCGAGGCTGTAACCAAGCGCATAAAGCACGGCAAAGGTGCCGACGAGCGAAAGGGGTACGGTTACTGCGGGAATGAATGTGGCCCAGAAATTGCGCAGGAACAGGAATATCACCATCACCACCAGAGCGACGGTCAGCATCAACGTGAACTGAACGTCTGCGACCGAGGCACGGATGGTTTGTGTGCGGTCCGAAACGACCGATACCTTGATGCCGGGCGGGATCGAGGCTTGCAACTGGGGCAACAAAGCCTGAATGCGGCCAACCGTCTCGATCACATTGGCACCGGGCAGGCGCCGGATGGCCAGCAAGATAGCGGGCTTCTTGTCGAACCAGGCGGCTACAAAGTGGTTCTCCGGCCCGTCGATCGCGATGCCGATGTCGCGGATGCGGACAGGCGAGCCATTGCGATAGGCGACGATAATATCATTGTAGGGGTCAGACTTGAGCAGCTGGTCGTTGGTGTTGAGCGTGAAGGTTTGACGCGGGCTATTGAGCGTGCCCTTCGCAATATCAACATTGGCCTCGCCAAGCACGTTGCGAACATCTTCAAGGCCAATGCCGCGGGCCGCGGCGGCTTGCGGATTGATCTGCACACGGATCGCCGGCTTCTGCTGGCCGCCAATGCCGACAAGACCGACGCCGGAGATTTGCGAGATCTTCGGCAGCAGGATGTTTTCCGCATAGGCATCAACCGTCGTTAGCGGCAGGGTATCGGATGTCAGTGCGAGCACTAGGATCGGCGTATCCGCCGGATTAACCTTACGGATGGTCGGCGGATAAGGGATGCCCAGCGGCAGATCGGGGCTGGCGGCATTGATCGCCGACAGCACGTCAACCGCTGCACTGTCGACGCTCCGGCTGAGGTCGAACTGAACGGAGAGCTGTGTGCTGCCGAGCGCGCTGGTCGAAGTCAGCTGGGTCACGCCGGGGAGCTGGCTTATCTGTTGCTCAAGCGGGGTGGCTACCGACGACGCCATGGTTTCGGGATCGGCGCCGGGCAACTGCGCTGATACCTGAATCGTAGGAAAGTTGACGTTTGGCAGGGATGCGACCGGCAGAAGCTGATAAGTAGCGAGCCCACACAGCAGCAGACCCACCATCAGCAGGCCTGTCGCGATTGGCCGATGAATGAAAGGGGCCGAGATGTTCACGGGATCGCTTGCTGCACTGCGCTTTGCAGGGCGGCCTCATCAGCGGCTTTGCCCTGCAGTACTTGGACGGGGGTGCCCTGCGCGAGCCTGTACTGTCCGTCGACCACGACAGTTTCGTTCGCCTTGAGGCCCGAATCGATGAGAGCTTGTCCCCCCGTCAGCTGTGCAACAGTGACAGGCCGCATCTGCGCGGTTCCATCAGGTGCGATCACGTAAACATAGGAGCCGTTCGGACCTTGCTGCACTGCCGACCCGGCGATCGTCAGCCCCCCATTGCGGGTATCAACAAGCAAACGCGCATTCACGAGCGCACCCGGCCAGAGCTGCTTCCCAGCGTTCGGAAACGTGGCCCGGAGGCGGATCGTACCTGTCGTCTGGACGATCTGGTTGTCGACAAGCAGGAGTTTGCCTTCGTCGAGCTTGGTCTTGTCGTCCTGGCTGTACGCAAAGACCGTAAGCGGCCCCTTGGCCATCTGCTGCTGGATCTGAGGGAGGGTTTCCTCGGGCAGCGTAAAGATCAACGAGATCGGTTGGATCTGCGCAACGTCGACCAGACCAAAAGTATCGGTCGGATGAATGATGTTGCCTTCGTCGATCTGCCGGATACCCGTTACACCGTCGATCGGCGAGGTCAGACGGGTGTAGCTCAGATTGATCTGAGCGGCCTGTAACAGAGCCTCGTCTGCCTTGATTGTCGCCTGGAGCTGGATGACCTGAGCCTTCTGCGTGGCCACCAGCTGGGAAGTGGCAAAGCCTTTCGCCAGCAGTGGCGTGTAGCGGTCCAGATTTGCCTGCGCGTTGACGAGTTGCGCCTGGTCGCGATCGCCGGTCGCGGTAATCTGATCGATTTGTGCCTGATAGGGATCTGGGTCGATCTGCGCCAGCAGATCGCCCTTTTTCACTGTCTGACCTTGCGTGAATGCGATCTTCGTAATCGGTCCTGCAATCAGGCTGTGCACCACCACGTTGTTGTAGGCGATCACCGTTCCCACTCCACGCAGGTAGATCGGCACGTCGTGACTGGCCACTTTTCCGGCAACGACCGGAACCGCCGGCGCAGGAACAGAGGCCGCCGCAGGTTCGGAAGGATCGTAGACATGCTTGGCTGCGAACCCAACGCCGCCGATCAAGATCAGCAGCGCGGCAACAATGACGGGTCGCTTGCGCATCGAGGGCTCCTACAAAGACGGGATCGCTTTCGTCAGCAGCCGGACGCCGACAGCGTGTTTGTGCCTGTCACACCCGTGCTGCCGCAGGTCGGAACCGTAACCAGTGGACTTGTCACCGGATCGGCTAAATCGGGCGTTGGAATGCTAATTATCGGGCTCACTCCCAAATTGCTGAGTTCCGAAGACCCCAGCGGAATCCCAGCCGGGGTCCCAAGACTCGTGGACGATGTCCCGGACGATGTGCCAGTGGTGGTGGACAGTATCGATGTGGTGCCGGACGACGACGCGCTCGACGCCGTCGTGCTGCAGGTGCCCAATACTGTTGAAAGCATCGGGCTCACAGACGTCCCGCTCATGGTCGTGGTTCCGTCAACGCCTCCGCCATCGAAAGTGGAGAGGGCGGAGGGCGTTCCGGCAACTTCGGAAGGTGACGCCAGAACACCAGGCGCCAGGACATTGGTACACCCGGAATTGCTCGTGCCTATGGAGCCAGATGTCGTTGGCGAGCCAGCCGTGGTCAAGCCACCTGGATCGAGTTCGACCGCGCCCAGGGGAATACCAACCGGATTGAGGGGCGAACCATCGCCAGAGAGGGGCGAGGTCATTCCTGTTGGCGGCGTGATCGTGCTGACTTGCGCGAGGCTCGGCCCGCTGAGCAAGAGAGCGATCGCAATGGCGATCGGCAAGATTGGCATGGCAACATCATTGTCGTTTCGCATTGGAACTGCCGTCGCTTCGCGTGTCTAGGTGAGGCATGCGTAAAAGAACGGCGTTGGGCCGTTGCAGCGCATTTCGCCCGGTCAGATCGGAAATGATGGCAGATGGAAGGGGAGCGCTCTTCCGTAAAGGCGGCCGGATTTCTCTATTTGCACGCCGATCCCGAGCGTTTGACGGCTCCTCGTCTCGCCTACAAACCAATGTATGAGCCACTCAGACTTCTACCTCATTCTCGCATACCTTTGCGGGATGGATCGCATGGTCGCTGGCAATTTAATGTGGGCAGAAGGCGAGACAGCCAATTGCCCCAAGAACGTGTTGATCGTCAGCTGCGGCGAAACGAACTCATGACCGCAGGGGCCAGCATGGCAACCTGGCTTGCGCCGAGGTGTTTGAGCGGTCCTGCAAACGGATAGGGGTCGCTACAGACGAAATCGACGACTTCAGGAAACGTCTCAGATCAGTTCGCATGAGAGAGGCGCCCGATGTCCCAGACCGCCAGGATCAGGTTACTCCGCCAAGCCAGTGGCGGGTCCATGATGCCGCCGGCGAGCGCCCCTATCGGTGAGACATTTGTGATCGCGCGCGTTCCGAACTCCACTATCCCCATAACCGCCGATAGCCGCCCTGATCAAGGCGATCATGGTCAACAAGCTCCTGGAGGCCCGCTGCCCGCGGACGAGCAGCACGAGGCGACCGTCGCAGCCGAGCATGTGCTCGGACCAGGCGGTTCAGATACCGGACACCGAAACCGTCGGCCAGCCGTCTTCATCATCGGTTTCATTGTCCTGGCTGCTCTTGTCCTCGCCGGGTCCTATTACTGGTACGCGAACCGCAACTTGGTGAGCACGGATGATGCCTATGTCGATGGGCGGGTTGTCACCATCGCACCGCAGGTTTCGGGCCTCGTCGTATCGCTGGACGTGACGGACAACCAATTTGTACACATGGGTGATCCGCTGATCCATATCGATCCGCGCTCCTACAGGAGCGAGCGGAACCGGGTGCAGGGGACCCTGGATAGCGCCCAAGCGCAAGCTGCGGGGGAACGGCTGGCGACCGAGATCGCTCGCAAGAATTTCCCCGCCCTGTTCCAACAGGCCCAGGCTCAATTGCTGACTGCAAAGGCCAATTTGACAAAGGCCCAGGCCGACTATGACCGGCAGAGCACTCTGCCGAAGGCCGCGACAACGCAGCAGGAGGTCGATGCCGCGTTGGCGGCGCTGCGCCAAAGCAAAGCGCAAGTCACGCAAGCCGAAGCCCAGGTTCAGCTGAGTTCACCGGTCGAGCAGCACATCGGCCAGAGCGATGCGCAGGTCGGACAGCTGAACGGTAAGGTCGAGCAGGCTCAAGCGCAGCTCGATCAAGCCGAACTCAACCTCTCCTGGACGGTCGTGACGGCGCCGCAGGATGGCTGGATAACCCGGCGCAACGTGGAAATGGGCAACTACGTCACGCCTGGCCAGCAGATTTTCTCGATCGTTCCGCCGGACATGTGGATCACGGCCAACTTCAAGGAAAACCAGCTTGATGGTCTGCGGCCCGGTCAGAGCGTAAAGATCGACGTGGATGCCTATCCTCGGCTTGACCTGCATGGCCATATCGACAGTGTCCAGATGGGGTCCGGCTCGAAATTCACCGCCTTCCCACCCGAAAACGCCACCGGCAATTTCGTAAAGATAGTCCAACGCGTACCAGTTAAGATCGTCATCGACAGCGGGCTCGATCCTAAGCGTCCGCTGCCGCTCGGGATCTCGGTGGTTCCGACGGTTTCGGTTCGATGAGCAGCGCTCCAGCCGAAGCCAGCGCGACCTGGAAGCCGCACTACAACCCCTGGCTCATCGCGGTTTCGGTGACCCTTGCCGCCTTCATGGAAGTCCTCGACACGACGATTGTCAATGTTGCCTTGCCGCACATCGCCGGCAGTCTATCGGCGAGCAGCGACGAGGCGACCTGGGCGCTCACCTCTTACCTGGTGGCAAATGGGATCGTGCTGACCATTTCTGGCTGGCTGAGCGATCTCTTCGGGCGCAAACGCTATTTCCTGATCTGCATCACCATGTTCACGGTCTTTTCGTTCTTGTGCGGGACGGCGACCAGTCTGGGCGAACTGATCGTCTTCCGGTTGCTGCAGGGCTTTTTTGGCGGCGGCCTGCAACCGAACCAGCAGTCGATCATCCTGGACACGTTCCCACCGGCCAGGCTCGCGGCCGCATTCGGCGTGACGGCGATCGCAACCGTCGTCGCCCCCGTCCTCGGCCCGACTCTAGGCGGCATTATCACCGATCAGTCGACGTGGCGCTGGATTTTCTTCATCAACATACCCGTGGGCATCCTCGCGGTTTTCTTGAATGCGATCCTCGTCGAAGATCCACCTTGGGTGAAGGACAGGAAGAGCCGGGGGCTCGACTACATTGGCCTGTCGCTCATCACGGTTGGTCTCGGATGCCTGCAGATCATGATGGATCGCGGCACGGACGACGATTGGTTCGGTTCGCCCTTCATCGTATTGATGGCGCTGCTCGCTTTCCTGGGAATCGTGGGGGCGATCGGCTGGCTGCTAATTGCCAAGAAACCGATCGTCAATCTCGACGTGTTCAAGGATAGGAATTTCACCGCCGGCTGCGCAATGATCGCGGCGATGGGCAGTATCCTCTACGCGAGCGCCGTCGTCATCCCACAGCTCGCACAACAGGTTCTTGGCTATACCGCAACCTGGGCGGGGCTCATTCTTTCTCCAGGCGGCATCATTGTCATCGTCCTCATTCCATTGGTTGGACGCCTCATGACAATCGTCCAGACGCGGTTCGTCGTGGCTGCGGGTTTTTTGGTGATGGGAGGCGCGCTGTTGTTCTCGAGTCATCTGGCACCGAATATCGATTTCCCGACACTCGTGCTGATGCGCAGCTTGCAGGCGGCCGCACTGGCGTTTTTGTTCGTGCCCATCAGTACGACCACTTACCTCAGCTTGCCACGCGAACTGAGCGGCGACGGGGCTGCCCTCTTTTCGATGGTTCGCAACGTGTCCGGTTCGATAGGAATTTCCGTCGCAACCTCGCTCGTCACCGAGCGGAGCCAGATCCGGCAGTCCTACCTTTCGGAATGGGCCTCGCCCTTTCATCAACCCTACAACGCGTTGGTTGATCAATATGAACGTGCATTGACGGCAACGGGGCATGCCGCGGGATCAGTCCATGGAATGGCGGTTGGAAAGGTCTACCAAGCCTTCCAGACGCAAGTTGCCGTCCTCGCCTATTCGGACGTCTTTCTATTCTTTTCCTTTGTCGCCTTCCTCGCCGTTCCATTTTGCCTCCTGCTTTCCGGCAAGAAGGCTGCCGACGGCGAGAGCGCCAGCGACACAGGTTGATCATGGGCAAACATTTGCGCGCTGTTGTGGCGGTTCCAGTGATGTTCGCGCTGGCGGGTTGCACTGTCGGACCGGATTTCGTTCGGCCTGATCCGGGCTTGCCGAAACGCTGGTTTACGAACGGCGCGGCAGCTGCGCTGGATAACTCCCGGGGATCCAGCGCGACGGTTCTCGAGCCTGTCGACCCCGCCTGGTGGCAGGCCTTTCAAGACCCGGCCCTTACCTCGCTCATGCAGCGCGTCGCCGACGCCAACCTCGATGTGAAGACCGCGACCATCCGGCTCGCAGAAAGCCGTTTTCAGCGCGCGGCCGTGGCCTCCGCTCAACTGCCTGGCCTGAATGGCAGCGCCAGATACCAACATCAAAGCCTTGACGATGTGAGTGCCAAAGGCAGCCTGATCGGCGGTCTGCTTGGTTCACCGGGCAGCACCATTTCTTCCGCAAAGCCGGCCGACCTGTTTGCCAGCGGCTTCGACGCATCCTGGGAACTCGATCTTTGGGGGCATGTCCGCCGCCAGGTCGAAGCTGCGGATGCGCAGGTTCAGTCTTCCGAGGAACGGCGGCGTGACACGCTCGTCTCGAGCCTCGCTGAAACCGCACGCGACTACATCCAGTTGCGCGGCACGCAGATCCTGATCAGGATCGCCAACGACAATCTGAAGATCCGGCGAGACATTTTGCAGCTGACGCAAACGCGCCAACTGAAAGGTTTGTCAACCAGTCTGGACGTCGAGAACGCCGCCGCGCAGGTCGAGGCCATCCGTGCCGAACTGCCCGGCCTGCAACAACAAGAAGCGCAGCAGATCAACGCCGTGAGCTTCCTGCTCGACTTGCCGCCCGATGCGCTGCGCGGCGAACTCGCCACCGGGAAACAGGTGGTGCCGATGCCTGCCCGGGTTCCGGCCTGCATTCCTTCCGATCTCGCGCGGCGGCGCCCGGACATTCGCGCCGCGGAAGCGCAGCTTCACGCGGCCACCGCAGACATCGGAGTGGCAGTGGCCGAATTCTATCCCTCCATCCAGCTGAACGGATCGGTGGGCTTCGACGCCCTCAAGGTCGGGAACTTGTTGACGGCCAGGGCCATCACAACCAATCTCGGCCCGAGCATTTCGATACCGATTTTCCAGGGTGGCCGGCTGAAGGCGACACTGGAGCTTCGCAAGGCCCAGCAGGTCGAGGCGGCGATCGCCTACCACAGGACGGTGCTGCGAGCCTGGCACGAAGTTGTCGATGCCCTCATCGCCTACCGCACCGAACGGCAGCGGCGCTCCCGACTGGCCAGGCAAGTCGAGCATCTGCGTCAGGCCTTGTCGCTGGCCCGTGACCGCTACAATGACGGAGTCACCGAGTTCGACACGGTGCTCGACACTGCACGCACACTGCTGCAAGCCGAACAGGATCACGCACAGAGCACGACCAACATCTCGATCGACCTCGTCCAATTGTACAAAGCGCTCGGTGGCGGGTGGGAATTGACGTATCCGAACGCACCGCCCAAACCGCCGATCAATGCTCAACGAACTTTGAAAGCAGGAAAGCCGGCATGACCTCGACAGCGAGAAGGGCTCAACGTCGACCTTTGGGCAAGCTGGCTTGGAAATCGGTCAACTTGCCAATTGGCGCGGAAACAGGACCGCTTCAATCCAAACCACTCCACTTGGCGAGATTGGGTCACAGGCAAGAGTGCCAGATTCCATTGGATCCGGTAACTCGGATCCACGGCATCAAACGAGCAGTAAGCCGTGTCGGTGTCGTCGTTCAACCAGGGCTGGTTGTCATCTTGCAGATCGCCAAGTTCCCGATCGCGAAAAAAGACCTTGTGGTGCTGGCGGTTGCCAATGGCACCGCTGCCAGAGTGTACGGCGTGACCGTCACTGCCGCCGCTGCGCGCCATGGAAACCGTCGCCGTGCCGGTCGCCAGCATCACGCCCAACGCGATCTTCGCCAATGTTGTTGCTGATTTTCCCACAATACGCTCCTTCAGATTGAGGACTCCAAGACTGTTTGAACAATACTTGTATTAGTCCTGTATTTACCTCTCGGAATAGAACCTAGGATTGATGGATATATATAGCGATCGATGGTGATATCGGCTGTGAAACGAGATTCAGCCGGGCCGCAGTTCGGTTGACGTGCGAGCCAAATCTTTCGCCGTTCGAATCCGGTCCCCACTCAAGCTGTGGAGTCCGGATTCGAAGAGGGGTGGATCACGGACAATATGGGTACTCGAGATAACCGTAGTATGGATACGGGTAACCACAGTAGCCGTCGTCATAGAAGTCACTGCCGAAACCGCGACCCCTTCTGAACCTATGACCTTCGCCGGCATGGACTCCGCGGACATGGGCGCCATCACCCATGCTTGCAGTACGACCGTCGCTGCCAGGGTTCATGCCGTGACCACCGCCAAAGCCTTCGCCGCGGCCGCCGCTAAAGCCTCCGGCATGGCCGCCACCGCCCATGCTCATGCCATGACCACCGCCGCCGCCAAAGCCGCCGCCACCACCAAAGCCGCCGCCGTGCCCGCCGCCACCGCCGTGCGCCATCGAGACCGTCGCTGAGCCAGCCGCCAGCATTGCGCCCAAGGCGATCGTCGCCAAGACTGTTGTTGCTCTTTTCATAATACGCTCCTGTAGTTGAGGCTTTCTTAGTCGTTGAAAGCCATACTGATATAGATACAGGAGGCGACCTTCGGCATAATACGATTGTTTGACTCATATATATCTTTTAACTACGTATACTACTGGTGATTTCATGCGGTGCCGGCGAATGTGCCCTACACAGGCACGCAGCGCGCCTTCCGGGCCTTGGCTGGGAAGGTATCCCGGTCTGACCAGAGCGGGACCGGTCGTCGCGTCGGATGCGCTGGTAACCTATGGGCTGCCCCAAGACGCGCCGGGATCAGGATGTGCAATGGACGCAACTCCAAGGCTCATGCGTTCGCCGACGGGCATGGCGTCCCGTTTCGCATAGACAACCTTCACTGCATTTTGCAATTTTTCGAAGGCGCGCATCTCAATTTGACGCACACGCTCGCGCGAAACGCCAAATTCGCTGGAGAGATCCGCCAAGCTCCTCGGGTTATCCGCAAGCCGACGCGCCTCAAGGACGCGCTGTTCGCGTTCGTTGAGCACGCCAAGCGAGTCGACCAGCGCTCTATGCCGGTTGGAGGCTTCCTCGATCTGAACGAGCTTGTGCTCCTGGTTGTCCTCGCCTTCGACCAGCAGATCCTGCCATTCGCCTTCGGCTCGACCTCGCAGGGGCGCGTTGAGCGACGTATCTCCGCTCACGCGGCTGTTCATGTAGACAACTTCCTGTTCCGTCACCCCAAGTTTATTTGCGATGAATTCCACCTGATCCGCATGCAGATCATGATCTTCGAGCGCTGAGAGGCGAGCCTTGAGTCGCCGCAAATTGAAGAACAGCTTTCTTTGATTGGGCGTCGTGCCCATCTTCACCAGCGACCAAGAGCGCAGAACATATTCCTGAATGGCCGCCCTTATCCACCAGACAGCATAAGTCGCCAACCGAAGGCCGCGCTCTGGTTCGAAGCGATTGACTGCCTTGACCAGACCGATGCTGCCTTCCGAGATTACCTCCGACATCGGCAGTCCGTAGCCGCGGTAACGCATGGCAACCGCGGCAACCAGGCGAAGATGCGACGTCACCAGTTGGTGAGCGGCCTCCAGATCGTTGCGCTCACGCCAGCGGCTCGCCAGCGTTTGTTCCTGCCCTTGCGTCAGCATGGGGAGATATTTGATCGCGTCGAGATAACGACGAAGCCCGCTTTCGCTCGAAAAATTAGTTGGTGCTGCGCGTGACATGAAGCTCTCCTTACCTACGTCGCGGGGATTCGTTGTTTCTCGACGCCCATAGACTTTCGATGTTGGGTGCTTCAGTTCGACGCTTCCGCTGCTGGCCGCCCTCTTCGGTTACAGGGCGAAGGTGCACCCGGGTGCCGTTAGCGCCTGCCATGAAGTACAGAATCGATACAGCTGATCATGACTTGGCTATCCAAGGGCTTGCGGAAGAAGCCGATGGCGCCCGTTTCCCAAGCGCGTTTGCGGACGCGTTCCTCGGGAAAGGCGGTGATCAAGATGGTTGGTATGTGATAGCCATGTTCGATCAAATGATCCTGCAGCTCTATCCCTGTCATTCCCGGCATCTGGATATCGCAGATCAAGCACGACGTATCTTCCAGATTGGATGACCTCAGGAAGTCCTCGGCCGATTCGAATGCAGATGCGATGAAGCCCAACGATCTAACGAGGCTTGCGGTCGCAAGTCGAACGGACTCATCGTCGTCGATGATCGAGATCATCGCATTACGGGTCAATTCACAATTCCTCCGTGCTTGCCCATGGCCCAGGCATTGCTGTTTCCACGACTGTTTCTCAGCGGAGGTTGCGCCTGCGATCGTGAAAGCGAAAGTTATACAGAGGTGTAACAAATTTACTTCCCGGGAGCGTCTATCCCCAGGGCGCCGGCCATCTTCACCAGGTCGGCTAGAGTTCTGGCACCCATTTTCTTCATCAGGCGACCGCGGTGGATTTTCACCGTAATTTCACTGAGTTGCATCTCGCCAGCGATTTGCTTGTTCATCAATCCAGTCGCGACAAAGGCCATTACCTCACGCTCCCGGGGGGTCAGGGTGCGCAGAAGGCTTTGCAGTTCCGACTGCGCGCGGTCTCTCTCTCTTCGTTGCCTGTCGCGCTCCAGTGCGCCGGCGACTGCATCCAGAATATCCTGATCTCGGAAGGGCTTGGTGAGGAAATCGACAGCCCCGGCCTTCATTGCGCGCACAGACATCGGAATGTCGCCGTGACCGGTCATGAAAATGATCGGCAGATGAACGCCTGCCTTGGCCAACTGCGTTTGAAAATCGAGTCCGCTGACCTCCGGCAGCCTGACATCGAGCACAAGGCAGCTCGGACCGTCGGGAAGCCGACTGTTCAGCAGTTCAGGAGCAGAACCGAAGAGCTCGACGCGCGTACCAACAGATCGGAAGAGGCTGCTCAAAGCTTCACGTAAGGACGGATCGTCGTCCACGACCAGGACGGTCGGGGGCACGGCGCCGTTGTTGCCTTCTGATTGGGAGGGAAAGACAGGGCGTCGGATCATCATCCGGATTCCTTTTCGACGCCTGGCAGAGAGAACTGGAATATTGCGCCGCCACCTGGATTAGGCACGATCCACACACGGCCTCCGTGTGACTCAATGATCGACCGGCAGATCGACAGCCCCATGCCTATTCCATCCGCCTTGGTGGTGAAAAAAGCCTTGAACAATTGCCGGGCACTATCGGGATCGATGCCTGGTCCAGAATCTTGGACCCTCACATTTGGCTGATTTAACCCATCGATCGACGTCGTGACGAGAATTTCCCGTAAGTCGCTCTTACAAGGGGCCATTGCCTGAATCCCGTTGATCAACAAATTGATCAGGACCTGTTGAAGCTGGATACGGTCGCCAAGTGCGGTCAGCGGCCGGTGAGCCAGATCCAGTTTCAGGGTGATACGATTTGCAACCAACTCGTGCCGCACCAATACGAGGGACTCGTTGACGATCTCGTTCACGTCGACAAGGGCCATCTGGATGTCGCCCTTCTTGGACAACGCCCTAATTCGATGGACGATACCGCTGGCGCGTTGGGCGTCAGCGATACTCCGCATCACCGCGCTGCGGATCTCATCCAGATCAGGCTTGTCGCGATCGATCCATCGTAGGGACGCCTCGCCGTTCATAACGATGCCGGCAAGCGGCTGATTTACCTCATGCGCGATCGAGGCGGTCAATTCGCCCAAGGTGGTGAGGCGTGTCACATGGGCGAGTTCAGCCTGAGCCTTCAGCACTTCGGTTTCGGCTCGCCGGCGCTGTGAGATGTCCGTATTCGTTTCGAGCACCGCCAACGGTTTTCCATCGGCATCCCTCTTCAGCGACCATCGGCTGGAAACGACAACGACGGATCCGTCCCGCTTCGTGTGCAAGAGCTCACCATCCCAGCGGTCGGAACTGAGAAGTTCCCGATTGATCTCGTTCACTCTCGTTGGAAAGACGGTCTGCAGGAACTGATGGCTGGACTTTCCCGCCGCGTGTTCGGCGGACCAGCCGTAAATGGCCTCAGCACCACGATTCCAATAAGTGATCAGATCATCCATGCTGCGTACGAAAATCGCATCATGCGTCAAATCGAGCAGTTGGGCCTTTTCAGAAAGGTCGGTCGAGGTCGACTGGTTTCTAAGGACAAGAAGGCTGGTAATGGCGATGGCCGCGATACTCATGAGGCAGCGGCTGAGCGCGCCTCCACTGGCTTCGTCTCCGTGAACAACCCAGAAGCTCAACAAAGTGAGCGCTGCACAGCCGAACGAACACAAGACAATCCCACGCCCACGGAAGGCGGCACCTGCGAGCAGAATAACGACCACATAGAGGACCGCTACCGCTCCAGAAAATGGATCAATTGTATCGACAACGAATATCCCGGCCGCCAGAAGGATGGCCAGAGGGGCCACCAGCCGCGAATTGCCGGATGCTGGCGGAGATAGTCTGTGCCGCATAAGGTCTCTGCTCGGTTCCTGGTCGACGCTTGCGCTGCTGATCGACTCTCCGTGGCGCGCCGTCCAACCTAGGCAACTGAATCCTTTTTGCTTGTTCGAAATTGCGGTCGTCGGTGCCTGATTGCACCTTTGTCACTGCAACACCTCGCCGCGAATCCTCTACAGACCGAGCGACCCATCAACGACACAGGCTTGGGAGCGAGCCCAATATCTGGCTGAAAACCCGCAAATCAGAGCCGGCCAAGGCAACAACGAGCAAGTCCTGGCAGCGACGAGAGCGGTATCACGAAACAGGATTATGTCCGGTTCAACGCCCCTGGGCGGAACCCACCGCTCGCCGTCTTGCATCTCCATCCGGCGGCGTTTCTCGACTGAACTGAAAGAGGAACTCATGGCACATGCGATCGAACGGTCCCGCAGTCTCGGCTCAACCTTCCCGGAGTTGCGTGCAAAAAGCTGGCTTTTTATAATGCTTGGCATCGCGCTGCTGAGCCTAGGCTTTCTGGGATTTGCGAACTTGTTCGCCGCTACGGTGCTATCCGTCTTCTATATTGGCGTGTTGATGTCGGTCGCCGGCATCGCGCAGGTCGTGCACGCTTTCAATATTCAGGGATGGAGATCGTTTGCATTCTGGCTACTGAGCGGCTTCGCCTATGCAATCGCCGGCATCGCCGCACTCCACAATCCACTGCTTGCAGCCTCGGCCTACACGCTCGTGCTGGCAATCACACTCATTGCGGCAGGCATGCTGCGGTTCGGGGTAGGCCTCCAGTCCAAGCGCCATCTGGCCTGGGGCTGGGTTGCGTTTTCAGGGATAGTCACGCTTCTTGCGGGCCTTGTCATCCTCTTCGGGCGGCCACTCAATACTCTGGCGGCGCCAGGCGCGATTCTGGCAATCGACCTGACCATGCAAGGCGCGACGCTCTTGGCATTCGGTTTTGGACTGAAGAGCAGCGCGCTTTCGTGGATGTAAAAATAGAAACTGGCAAGCGTGGATAGCTTGAGCGTCCCATTTGCCGAAAGCCACCTGAGACGATCGCGAGCAGCGTTCCTCCGTACCGCTCTACCTCTGACCGCCACGATCATCGTGCGATTCAGCTATTGCGTGCGTCAACAAGAAAGACCTCGTCAGCGCCAGATCGATACCGTGTGTCTTGCGCGCCAGGCGGACACTCATGCGGTCCGTGTCCCAACCAATTGGCGCCGTCGAAAAGCCCCCGTAGCAAGGAATGAAACAAAATGAGCATAGCCGCCGATAAGATATCCCGTCGAACCTTGCTGGCTGCGACTGCGGCTGGCGGCTTGTTCACGACGGCGACACTGGCCCAGGCGCAGAAAGGCGACCCGATAGCCAACGGTCGCGGCGGCACCAACCCTGGTCCAATGAATCCTTCCCGAATAGCCCAGAATCCGGATCTAATGGTCCCACCGAGCACGGATTCGGGTGAACTGCCGAATCTGCGCTTCTCGTTCGACGATGCCCATATCCGACTGTCTGGCGGCGGCTGGACCCGGCAGGTGACCGCACGCGAACTCGGCGTCTCCAAGGACATTGCCGGCGTGATCATGCGTCTGAATGCCGGGGGCGTGCGTGAGTTGCATTGGCACAAGGCCGCCGAGTGGGCCTATGTTCTGTACGGGAGAGCACGCATCACGGCGGTCGATGCCAATGGCCACAATTTCGTCGACGACGTCGGCGCGGGCGACCTGTGGTATTTCCCGCCGGGCATTCCGCACTCGATCCAGGGCCTTGATCCAGACGGAACGGAATTCTTGTTGGTGTTCGATGACGGCGACTTCGACGAGGACAACACCTTCCTCTTAAGCGACTTTCTGAAACACACGCCTCCCGAGGTGCTCGCCAAGAATTTCGGCGTTCCGGCATCGAGCCTTGCGAACGTCCCCGATCCGAGCGAGCTTTACATATTTCCCGCGCCGGTTCCGGGGCCGCTCAGCGCAGACAAGATCGCGGGCGCGGTTGAGGTCCCGCACAGCTTCAGCCACCGCATGATGGCACAGGCTCCGATCAAGATGAAACAGGGCACTGCGCGAATTACCGACAGCAACGTGTTCCCAGCTTCCAGAACAATCGCGGCGGCCCTGGTCGAGGTCGAGCCGGGAGCGATGCGCGAGTTGCATTGGCATCCGAATACGAATGAATGGCAGTACTACATTCAGGGTCAGGCCCGCATGGGGGTGTTCGCGGCGTCGGGCGCCGCCCGCACATTCGACTTCCAGGCCAACGACGTCGGCTACGTACCCTTTGCCATGGGCCACTACATCGAGAACACAGGCAACACGACGCTGCGATATCTGGAGGTATTCAAGAGCGACCACTTCGCCGATGTGTCACTGAACCAGTGGCTTGCCCTCACACCGCCGGAGCTGGTTCGCGCCAGTTTGCGTGTCGACTCGCAGTTTCTGCACGCCTTGCGCAAGGAGAAGGCGCCCGTCGTGCCGACTTAGCATCGCGCAGCCGGGTGCGCGAGCCGGTGACGCTGCCCTCGCTTCTTGCAGTTCTTGTTGTCGTTCCGGACCCGCTGCTCGGACGCGAAGCATAGTCCAGGATGCTCACGACGGCGTAAGGGAGCTCAGTGATGCCCGCTAGGTCGGATGGACTGCCAGACCGCGAACTGCTTTTGCCGGGTCGTCGATCGACGAGCGCCAGGGTGGCGCGATGCGCCGTCCTCCTAGCGCCGATCGTTTTGACTGCATGCCAGCCAGCGGTTCTCGATCCGCAAGGGACGGTCGGGATTGCAGAGAAAACGATCCTGATAGATTCGTTCGCCATCATGCTCGCCATCGTGGTGCCGACGATCGTCGCCACCCTTATCTTCGCCTGGTGGTTTCGAGCCTCCAACACACGAGCGACCTACCTGCCGAATTGGGAGTATTCGGGCCGTATCGAGCTCATCGTCTGGTCCATTCCCCTCCTTGTGATCATGCTCCTAGGCGGAGTGGCCTGGATCGGATCCCATGAACTCGATCCCGCGAAACCGTTGACATCAAACACGCCACCGCTGGAGGTCCAGGTGGTCGCATTGGATTGGAAGTGGCTCTTTATCTACCCAGGCCAGCGTATAGCGAGCGTGAACCATCTTGTCATTCCTGCCGGCACTCCCATTCATTTCTCGCTGACGTCCGCGAGCGTGATGAATGCGTTCTTCGTACCGCGGCTCGGCAGCATGATCTACACGATGAACGGCATGACAACGCAGTTGAACCTGCTCGCGGACGCTCCGGGCACCTTCCACGGCCTTTCGAGCCACTATAGTGGCGATGGTTTCTCGGACATGCATTTCGAGGTGCAGGCGGTGTCTGCGCAGCGGTTCGCTGCCTGGATTGATGCCACGCGCGGCATTGGGCCAAGCCTCGATGCCAAGAGCTACGCTGCCTTGGCCAGGCACAGCATGAACACCACCCCTTTCACCTTCCGTGCGGCCGATCCTGACCTCTTCCAGCAGATCGTCACACAGCAACTGCCGCCTGGACCTGGCCCGCAGACCGGCCGGCCCAATCCGAGCGTATCCCCACAGACGGAGGACTAGGATGTTGGGCAAACTCAGCTGGGCAGCTATTCCCCTCGACCAGCCGATCCCACTGTTCACGGCCGCCCTGGTGGGTGTGGTGATTGTCGGCGTCCTCGCATGGGTCACGCTGAAGGGCTGGCTTCCGTACCTTTGGCGCGAGTGGATCACCAGCGTGGACCACAAGCTGATCGGGATCATGTACATCCTGCTCGCGATGGTGATGCTGCTGCGCGGCTTCGCCGACGCGATCATGATGCGGTGGCAACAGGCACTGGCGTACCGCTCCGAAGGCTACTTGCCACCCGAGCACTACGACCAGATTTTCTCCGCCCACGGCACGCTGATGATCTTCTTTGTCGCAATGCCCTTCGTGATCGGGCTGATGAACTTCGTCATGCCGCTGCAGCTTGGGGTCCGCGACGTGGCGTTCCCGACCCTCAACTCGGTCAGCTTTTGGCTCACCGCCACCGGCGCGTTGCTCGTCAATATTTCGCTGGTCGTGGGCGAGTTCGCGCGCACCGGGTGGCTGCCGTATCCTCCCCTGTCGGAGATAGCCTACTCGCCCGGCGTCGGCGTCGACTATTATCTTTGGTCGCTCCAGATATCCGGTGTGGGAACCTTGCTCACCGGCGTCAACTTCGTCACGACGGTCCTGAAGATTCGTGCACCTGGCATGACCTTGATGCGAATGCCGATGTTCTGCTGGACGACGCTCGGCTCCAACCTGCTGATCGTCGCGGCATTTCCCATCCTAACGGCGACTTTGGCGATGCTGCTGCTGGATCGCTACGTCGGTTTTCACTTCTTCACCAATGAAGCTGGCGGCAACGTGATGATGTTCATGAACCTGATCTGGGCGTGGGGACATCCTGAAGTTTACATCCTGATCCTGCCCGCCTTCGGAATATTTTCGGAAGTGATCTCGACCTTTTCCCGCAAGCCGCTGTTCGGCTATCGGTCGATGGTCATGGCGACGATGGCCATATGCGTACTTTCCTTCACTGTGTGGTTGCACCACTTCTTCACCATGGGGGCCGGCGCCGACGTCAACGCGATTTTCGGTATCGCTTCGATGATTATCGCGGTGCCCACGGGCGTAAAGGTCTTCAACTGGCTCTTCACCATGTATGGTGGCCGGGTCGTCTATTCCCAACCGATATTGTGGTCGATCGCCTTCATGGTCACATTCGTCATCGGTGGGATGACTGGCGTCCTGCTGGCGGTGCCCCCGGTGGACTTCGTCCTGCACAACAGCCTTTTCCTTGTGGCCCATTTCCACAACGTCATCATCGGAGGCGTGCTCTTCGGTGCCTTCGCCGGCTACACCTACTGGTTTCCGAAAGCCTTCGGCTTCCGGCTGCACGAAGGGCTTGGCAAAGCATCGTTCTGGTGCTGGATCGTGGGCTTCTACGTCGCCTTCATGCCGCTTTATGTCGTAGGCCTGATGGGTATGACGCGTCGCATGCAGCACTACGATGTCCCCGAATGGCGTCCATGGCTGCTGATCGCGGCCGGCGGCGCGGCCATCATCCTGGTCGGAATAATCCTGCAGATCGCGCAACTCGCCATCAGCATTCGCCGGCGTAAGGAACTTCGCGACGAGACCGGCGACCCTTGGAATGGACGCTCGCTCGAGTGGGCGACACCCTCTCCGCCACCATCCTTCAATTTCGCGGTGCTCCCGAGCGTCGAGGGCGACGAGGCCTACTGGGGCATGAAGCAGCGCGCGCGCCAGCAGGCCATGCCGGGCGAAGAACCTCCCTATGCGGACATCGAGATGCCGAGGAACAGTCCCACGGGCTTCATCTGCTCCTTCTTCGCCACCTTCATGGGTTTCGCACTGATCTGGCATATCTGGTGGATCGTGGTCCTGGCTGCGGTGGGCGCGTTCGCAACCTTTGTTGTCTTCGCCTGGCGGGATGAAGTCGAGTATGTGATTCCGGCTGACGTGGTAGCACGCATCGATCGGGCCAACCGAACCGCGCGCGGCGAGACACTCGCCCTATCGGGGACGGCGCCATGAGCGCGTTCGACGCGGCCGGCGGCCGCGACGTCCCGAACCGGGTCGAGCGTGTCCAGAGCTCGCCGGGTCTCCAACACACCGCGAAGCATGCGGCCGGTGCGCTGGCGTCGAAGCGTATCATCGCAGGCTACGGCTTCTGGATTTTCCTGCTGAGCGACATCGTCATGTTCTCCGCCTTCTTCGCGACCTACGCGGTGCTGGTTGACGCGACGGCCGGCGGACCGAGCGGGCGCGGGCTGTTCGACCTCGGCAATGTCGGCATCGAGACGGCCTGCCTTCTCCTGTCGAGCTTCACTTGCGGCCTCGCAGGCATCGGCGCCCGGACGCGCAGCGGATTCTGGTTCTATGGCGCGATGGCCGCAACCTTCATACTGGGGGCTGCATTCCTTAGCATCGAGATCCGCGAGTTCATGGGCATGATTGCGCTCGGGGCGGGCCCAACGCGGAGCGCGTTCCTGTCGGCCTTCTTTACGCTGGTTGGCCTCCATGGCCTGCATGTGGCCATCGGCTTGTTATGGCTGCTTACGATGATGGCGCAGGTGTTCGCAAAGGGCTACCGGGCCGACATTCTTCGGCGCCTGCTTTGCTTCAGCCTGTTCTGGCATGCCCTTGATATCATTTGGGTCGGATTGTTCACAATGGTGTATCTGATGGGAGTCACGCAATGAGCCACGCCGAGCAGGACGAAAACTCGCACTACGTCGACACCGCACCGGGTGACGAGAGCCTCGACGGATACGAGGCTGCCGAAGAAATCAGGACTTACCTGATCGGGCTAGGGCTCGCAACGCTGCTTACCCTGGTGTCGTTCTTGATCACTCGCACCGCGCTGGTTTGGGAACCGAGCATTCCTGTCGCGCTGGCCGTCCTCGCGATCGCGCAGATGGGCGTTCACCTCGTCTTTTTCCTCCACATCACCACCGGCCCCGACAACGTCAACAACGTCTTGGCGCTTGCCTTTGGTGTGTTGATCGTTCTCCTAGTCATCGTCGGATCGCTCTGGATCATGGCACATATGAACCACAATATGATGCCCATCGATCAGATCATGCAGATGCAAAGTTGACCCAAAGCGAGGCGGACGCGATCTATCGAACCCCCATAGATGCTTGGATCAAGGTTGCACCACAGCGGATCCAGACACCCCGACCTCCTTCAGAAGCCCGCGCATCTCGACGGGAGCCGCAAGACAGAAAGTTCGAAAAGCTTCCAGGAACCCCAGCCAAACTTCATTCTGTCGCTTTTTTTTGGATTTTGATGGATCGCCGCCTCCCGCTTTGTCGACGGTTTTCGCTAGAAAATCAAAAGGTTGACGGAAGTCAGCACAGAGATTCCCCGCTCCCACGTGCAGTTCGATAGTACGAAATTTAGCAACCTTCTTTTCTCGCTTGGAGGCTGCTTTTCAAAGAGTTTGTGGGAATTACGAAGGAAATCCACCATTTGGATCCCCTCCTCAAGATAGGTCTTCTCTTCATGCGTGAGCGCCTCGATCTGCTTTCTGCAGCGCTCCCTTTCCCGCCGCCATTTCGGCGCCAAATCCGCGAAGAACTCAGGCTCGATGGACCCATCAAGCTTATCCACGTAGAGCTTCTCTAGTCGATCAGCCAACCGGCCGTCTTCACCTTCCAGGCGCCTGATCGCCTGCTGGCGCTCGGTGCGTTTCTCGCTGCTTGAGGCTAGAAGTGCCTCGCGGAGCCACAGAAGCACGTCTTCATCAAACCTAAGGTTCTCGAGAAGTTGGCTGAAATAGGCCTCCAGTTTCTCTTCCGCTACCCAATCCTTCTTGCAAACCTTGGGACCTCGCGTGCACTGGTCCCGATAAGCGCTTAGGTGGTAGTACACGTATTTCTTTTTCTTTTTTTCAGCAACGACTGAGCTTCCGCAGGTTGCGCACTTGATAAGGCTAGAGAAAGCGAATGAAAGTTCTTGCGGGGATTTACAGTTTGCTCTCACATTCATTTTTTCCTGAACGCGAGACCATTCTTCACGAGATATGAGAGGCTCATGCCCCCCTGCCGCCCGGTGGCCTTGACGCCGACCCGAACCAAATCGCAAGCCACCAAGCCGAGCAGATCGCGATGTTCGTCCAGCCATTGCGACATCGCCTTCAACTCGTGGCCAATCTCGTGCGTGGCGAAAACATCGAATATGCTGGCTTGGACGGTGCGTTCTTGGCGCACTGTCGGGCTCCGGCGGTGACAGGTTTTGGACTCAGTAGCATGATCCAAGATACCTGAAACCGCCGGGCCTTGCTCGCGCAAAGCTACGATTCAATCAATAAAATCAAATATTTGCCCGTTTGTGGACGGAAACTAGCTAGCTAGGGACTACAACTTGCCGCTGAGTGAGACAGTAAACTTGTCCACTTTATCAGCTGTCTTTTCGTCCTCCCCGCGTTCATACCCCCCCGTGAGGCCAAGATTGCCGCTGGGTGTGAGATTGTAGGTTAGGGCAGCATCGAGCCAATCAAACGACGCGCCAGAATAGAATTCGTGGTCGATGTGATAAGAAACATGCCCTACGACCCTGTTCCAGAACGCGTCGCCTGGGCCGAACGGCTTGAACACAAATGCAAACGAAGGGCCTAACCTCAGAGAACTCTGGTCGCCGTCCGAAAAGGGATTATCGCCGGACGAGGCATGATCGTATTGCAACAACAAGCTGGGCTGGAAACGATAAATGATTGGCGTGCCAGGAACGCCACAGGGAAAATCAATACATAGAGGCAGACTAACCGGTATCCATTCTGCGGAGCTTGCAATATCCGTATAGTTGTCGATCTGGTCGTTGACGACCCCGAGGCTCCCACGGAGATAGCTCGACCAGCTGCCCAAATCAAAGCCAATCTCGCCGGTGCCACCAAGCGTCATAGTCCGCGAGCTTTTGGCGTTGGAGTGGTTGTCCAAATCGAGCTCAATGTATGGCGCCACATTAAATCCGATCACCGAACCGAAGCGAGCGTCGTCTGCATACTGACCGCCAAAATCAATTGGCAGTGCAATCATCCCATGCACCGAAAACACATTGTCGTCGCCTATACCATCATGCTCAAATGAAACCGTCGCGCCTTGCGCCTGTGAGGCTGGAGTTGGTCGGTCGAAAAGGAAAATATCACTGAAGTCCTTCCTAAGTAGGAACGCGGAATGGAAACCAGTAGGATCTTCTTCGTCCTCTTTTACAGGTGCGTAACTTTTCGAAGAGACGTCTGCTTTCGCAGTTTTGAGAACTGGCTTCTCTGCCTGTCGGCTCCTTCGGTAAAATTCCTTCAACTTCGCCGTATCTAGGCTGCCGTTGCCATTGTCGAACTGCGACAATAATTCGGCAAGCTTTTTGTCATCTGTTTCACCACCAAACCCGGGCGTGGGGACTAGTGTGGCGGCCAAGAAGAGCAACAACGTGGCGGTGCGCATATCCGTCCCCTCGCTACGAGTGTTCAGTGATGAGATCAATGAGATCTCCGATAGTCTCGCACGCGGCATACTGCGAAGGATACAGTTTAGCTTCCGTCCAGGCAGCCTTGTTAAAGTACTTGCCAAGTTCCACAAGCGACGCGTTGTCGAACAGCAAATCGTCTCTGAGGCTGGTTTTCTCACCAAAATAATCAAATGGGAGATGGAAGTGATCGCTGAACCAGCCTATGACGTGAGAAGACACAAATTTACGCTTAGCGCTACTTACCATCAGGAAGCCCCTCTTACCCGAAAGCCAAGAACGCAATTATTGTAGCATGCGCTAAAATATTGGTAAAGACGTATTCTTTCGTGATGAATTTGTTAGTTTCGCCAGGCATTCCAAAGAAGCGTGCGACAAGAAGCGAGCCCATGTCTTGAGTAATTCGCTTTTGAGTTGGGAAGATTGGCATCAACTGGATGTAGCGACCACAACGAACGCGCTCGCCTATTTCACCAGAAAGGTACCAAGTCGAAAATCTCCACGGCAAATCAAGGCGCGAATAGTTGTTTTCGGAGTCTCTAATTTGTGATAACATCAGTCACCAGACGTGGAGGGGACTGAAAATGGCCGCCATCGACGACATCCTTCTAGAGGAACCGGGAAACAACAAAAAGTACGCAGCGAACTCAAATAAAAAGAAGGGAGTCATGCTGAAGTACGAAGAACGAATCGAGTTTAGCTCTGAACCAGAGAAGCCGAGGACGTCCATAAAAGATAAACTCGTTCCAGCCGCATCTTCAGTTGAACTTGGTCCACTTACATTTTATGATAAGCGGGGTGAGTTAGACGTAAAACATTATTACAATAAGATCTCGGCGGAATACGTGTAACAATACCCTGGGCGCTACCGCTTCCAACCGCTGCTCCCGGCCTGAGAGGATTCGAGCCCGCCGCTCGCGAGAGGGGCGAATGCGAGCGCCATTGAAAGCGTGTCGTCGCAACATGCGAGCCCCCGCGCGCGCCCAACGAGATATGGCAGCGGTTGAGGCCCATCACAAGGCACGCGATTGGGGTTGACGCCCTGCCATGGCCGCCTAGCGGGCAAGGGGCGCTTGTGGCGCTGAGAATTCCAGCTTAATTGCGTCGGCGAAGAGTTCCTGAGGAAAGAAATTAAGGCACAAGGCATGAAGCGCAGCTGCCGCTACTGCGGCAAGACGCGCTAACCCGGATATCTCACACAGTTGAAGTGCATCGGGGCTCCGAATCAAGGAAAATGCTTCTGCGACAAAGACTTACCTTGAGCAGAGGTATTCC